>NZ_JACJPW010000064.1 GCF_014696265.1 Aerosakkonema funiforme FACHB-1375
ATGGGCTAGGGGCTAGGGGTTAGGGAAGAGGGAAGAGGGGAGAGGGAAGAGGGGCTAGGGGCTAGGGGTTAGGGAAGAGGGAAGAGGGAAGAGGGGAGAGGGAAGAGGTAAGAGGAATTTTGACTTTTGACTTTTGACTTTTGACTTTTGACCCCTCTCCCTTTCTTGTTATTGTGCCCAGAGAATCAATCCCAAATCGTAGGGACTGCTGAGATATTCGTGTTTCGGCAAAATACGCAGAGACATTCCCTGTAGACCGCTATAGGTGTAGGTAATGTTACCTGTGTAAATGCTTGTTCCGGACTGAGGATCTTGACCCTGGTATTCCATCACAGCTGGCACACCATTGACAATATCTCCGCTGGCGTTCACCAAACCGGTGTAAAGCTGTACTTGCAAGTCATCAGCACTTAAATCCGCCAGATCGATTCGCGCTTTAACATTAATAGTTTGGCCTACCTGGATTTGGCTTCCCCCAGATACATCAATGCTTTCGATCTTCATCTTGTACCATCGATCGAACAGCTTATTTTTCCAATCAGCTAACTCTCTGGCTGGTCTGTATCCTTCTCTTGTCATTGTAAAGTAGCGATCGCTCGCCGCAAAATACGCCCGCGTCCCATATTCCCGCACCATCCGCGCTGTATTGAAGAAAGGACAATTTAAGCGGATCGCATCTTTCATTTTGCTCACCCAACCGCGAGGGATATCTTCCGTATCCCGTTCGTAGAACAAAGGAACCACTTCCTGTTCCAGCAATTCGTATAGGGAGTTCGCTTCGACAAGATCCTGGTAGTTAAGGTCATCGTAATCTTCCCCGTGACCGATCGGCCAGCCGGTGCGGACATAATCTGCCTCATCCCACCAACCGTCCAAAACGCTCAAATTTAACAGTCCATTCATCGATGCCTTCATACCGCTGGTGCCCGATGCTTCTCGCGGACGCCTGGGTGTATTCAGCCAAACATCGCAACCTGCCACCATCAACCGCCCTACGTGCAAGTCATAATCCGGGATAAATACGACACTGCGGCTCATTCCTTCTTCGCGAATAAAGTGGTTGATTTCGCGGATCAGTTCTTTGCCTGGAATATCGTGGGGATGGGCTTTACCGGCGATGATAAACTGCACCTTGCGCTTTTTGTTGGCCTGTAAAATTCGCTTAATCCTTTCCCTATCCCGCATCCACAGGGTAGCCCGCTTATAGGTAGCGAAACGACGAGCAAAGCCAATTGTCAAGACGCCTGGGTCGAGGACTTCACCTGCATGGCCGATTTCGGCTGGGGAGGCACCGCGATCGCGCAGCTTTTGGGCCAATCGCTCCCGCACAAATACTACCAACTCAGCGCGGCAACGTTCGTGATAGCGCCACAATTCTTCATCGGGAATCGAAGTCACCCGTTCCCACAGGGGGTCGGTACTTCCCGCCCGTTCCCATCGAGGGCCAAGGTAGCGATCGTACAAACCTTGCATGACTGGAGACACGCAGCTGCGGGCGTGGACGCCGTTAGTAATGGCTGTGATGGGCACTTCTTCCAAAGGTAAATCCGGCCACAATCCCTTAAACATCGATCGCGACACGACGCCGTGCAGTTGGGCAACCCCGTTGACAAATGTCGCCATTTTAATGGCTAGAATTGCCATGCTGAAAGGTGCCGTCAGGTCGCCCGTTTCCTCCCGTCCTAATGCTAAAAATTCTTCTCGCTTTAGACCAAAACCATCGCCGTAGTAACCCAGGTAATACATCACCTTGTCTGGCGGGAACAAGTCGATCCCTGCGGGCACGGGGGTGTGGGTGGTAAAAATGCTACTCGACTTGACAACTGCGGTAGCTTGTGCGTAGCTCAATCCCTCTTCTTGCATCAGTACGCGGATGCGTTCCAGGGATAAAAAGGCCGAGTGTCCCTCGTTCATGTGGTAGGCGGTCGGTTTCAACCCCAGCGCCCTTAACGCCCGCACGCCGCCAATTCCCAGCATCATCTCTTGGTGAATTCGCATATCGATGTCGCCGCCGTACAATCGATCGGTGATATCGTGGTCGTATTGGCTGGCATTGGCATCAATGTTTGTATCCAACAGGTATAGCGGTACGGTTCCTACTTGGATACGCCAAATGCGAGCGTAAACTTTGCGACCTGGATAATCTACCTCAATCCTGATTTCTGTACCATCTGGATGGCATTCCAGATGCAGGGGCATATTATAGAAGTCGTTGATCGGGTAGTGTTCGCTCTGCCAACCATCCGCGTTGAGAAATTGGCTGAAATAACCTTCTTGGTAAAGCAATCCGACGCCAACTAAGGGAAGACCCAAGTCGCTGGCAGATTTGAGGTGATCCCCAGCGAGGACGCCCAAACCGCCGGAGTAGATGGGCACGCAATCTGCAAGGCCAAATTCCATTGAAAAGTAGACGTAGCACTCAGAATTTTGGATTTTGGATTGAGATGAGTCATCTCCTTCCATACTCCCCATCTGCTTTACCTGTTGCCCCAGTTTGCGCTTTTTGTGATACCAGGTTAATCGATGGTGGTAGTCCTCTAACTGTTGAACAGCTCTTTCCATCTGGGCGATAAAGCCTTCGTCTTCGGCTAGTTCTTGCAATCGCGTTTGCGAGATGGTGCCCAACATTAATACTGGATTGTGACGACTTGATTCCCACAGGTCTCGATCGAGACGGCGGAATAAGTCTTTGGTTTCGACGTTCCAATCCCAGTGGAGGTTGTAGGCTAGCTTCCGCAGGGGTTCCAGTCGCGGTGGTAGAGAAGGTGTAACGTTAAATGTGCGTATCGGCTGCATCAGTCGCAGAACCTCTTAGTCTCGTTATGGTTATTGTGCCCTCAGTTCTGTAGTGAGGGGTGCTTATCTTAATACTCTTTTGGGAGTTTGGGAAATTTCTCTCGTTGCATTGGTGTGCTGTAGAGCGATCGCATCTTGTTAAAATACCGATTTTTCTTCACCACCAAAATAGATGAGGCTGTTTGGGCGATCGCTGCATCTCCCAAATATAAATTTTTGGTCAAGATTTGACTTTAACAGCGGATTTTTATGGACAATGAAAATTAAACATACCATCATAATATATATAAACCCATAAAAGCAATCTTACCAAAGATATACTTTATGTTTAAAAAGCCACTTAGTAACCTTATTGCGGTCACTGCCCTTATTTTTTCCGGTAGTGCGGTCTTCCAGACTCAAGCCCAAGCCCAAAGTAGTTCCACTACCTTCCGCTGCGTTCGCTCTGGTAATGCCTATGCCACCGTTGCACAAAGAGGAGGCAAAACCTCAGCCCCGATGATTATTTG
Organism: Aerosakkonema funiforme FACHB-1375; assembly: GCF_014696265.1. Taxonomy (GTDB): domain Bacteria; phylum Cyanobacteriota; class Cyanobacteriia; order Cyanobacteriales; family Aerosakkonemataceae; genus Aerosakkonema; species Aerosakkonema funiforme_A. The sequence goes on from NZ_JACJPW010000064.1 coordinate 3,306, forward strand.
GGAAAGATACGTTAGCGCTGAGTTTACCCCACAACAGCGCTGCCAAACAGTCTCCCAGCGATTGACAAATGCAGTTGCCCAGAATGGTGGCAGCTTGCGGAATCTGCTGCTGACTACCGGCAAGGTCAACGGTCAAACGGTGATTTGTTACGTCAATACTCGATCGCGCTGTAACAACAGCAATACTCTGTTTACCCTCACCAATCCAGAGAGTATCAGAGACCCTGGCGCAGCCCTATCCAGTTTGTTGCGTTTCGGTACTGGTGCTAACACTCCCAGTCTGCGGGAAACCGAAGATGACGAACCAACTGTAAATATGGAAGCAGCTGTAGATGAAGCTTTCGCCGCAGGTGGTCGCGAAACGGTGGATGATGAGAATGAAGCTGGGGCTTCACCGAACGTCAGCCCATCTGATGAAGGCAACAGCAATCAAAATAACTCTAACGATGTTCCAGCTCCTGAAACGGGAGGCAGTCAGGGTGGTTCGTGGTAGTCAGACGATCGAGGAGGGTTTTTAACTTAGCCCAGTTAATTTTAGCATCGCCCCCTCAAGCCTGGGAATTTATCCAAGTTCCCAGGTTCTTCCTCCCATATTTATTTGTAAAATTCTGCCAAATTGCGGCATCTCATAATTGGTTTACGAGTGATAGTAGCTTATGAAAGTAAGTTTTTCTGCTTTTAATTTTCCTTCTAGCCTCCTAGCTGGGACAGCAACTATAACCGCAGTTTTGTTTTCTCAGGGAACCGTTTTTGCTTTAACCGATGCCCAACGCAGTCAAATCGGTGCAGCAGTTTACAAGATTGCGAATCCAGCGACCGTGCAGATTAATTATCTCAAAGGCGGTGCCGATCCTAACGATAGTAAAAGCCCTGAAGGTCTTGGAGGTTCTGGAGTAATTATCAAACGAGAAGGCAATACTTACACGGTACTGACCTGCCTGCACGTAGTAGCTTACGAAAAATCTGGTAATCAGCGGCCTCGGCTTACTGTTCGTACTTTTGACAATTTGAAACCGGGATCTCCGGTCTATGAGGTAACAAGCGTTACCAAGCTGGGAGATGTGGTGGAGTCTGACTTGGCAATAGTTACATTTACAACTGGAAATAGCGAAAAAACCTATCCAGAAGTAAAGGTAGCCGAGACGGCGAATCAGGCCGAAAATAATGCACTGATTTTTGTATCTGGCTATCCGGCTATACAGGGCAAATCCGGATCGCAAAGGCCATATAGATTTGCAGATGGTGTCGTGACCAAGCGCCTTAATGTCGGTTCTCCTCCAGGATTCGAGCCTTATACGATGCGCTACGACGCTCAGACCGAAGTGGGTATGAGTGGTGGCGCGGTATTTGATAAGGATGGTCGAGTTATCGCCATTCACGGAATGAGTGGTGCGATCGGATTAGCTGACGGCTTTAGTATGAGAAGTGGGGATAGGAATGGCGCAGTTCCGATCAACATTTTTTGGGAAAAGAAATCAAAATACGGGTTGGGTAAACTTGACATCAAAAGGGATAACGCTCCCAGTACTGATAACCCAAGCGAACGTCTCAAAAATCCAGATTCAGGGTTTGATTGGGAAAAGAAGGGGGCGGTGGAAGCAGCGCAAGGCAATAAAGAAGAAGCTGTTAAATCTTTTAACGAAGCGATCGAGCGCGACCCTTCTAGAGCCAATGCTTTCTTGCAAAGGGGAAATATCCGTTTTGACCAAGAGGATTGGCAGGGAGCGATCGCAGATTACGATCGAGCGATAACGCTGAATCCAGATTATACCAATGCCTACTATAACCGTGCTGCTGCCCGCTGGAACCAACGGGATAAGGAAGGGGCGCTGGCAGATTTCAACGAATATCTAACTCGTTCTCCTAACGATTTTGAAGCTTTCTTCCAACGCGGCAAAATTCGCAACTCGTTGGGAGATACGGAGGGAATGCTTGCCGATTTCGATCGAGTTGTCGCGCTTGTTCCCGAAGAACCCAGAGCGTATTACAATCGCGGTGTTGTGCGTCGCCAACTGCAAGATTGGCCCGGAGCGATCGAAGATTTGCAAAAAGCTGTTGACCTGCTCAAACAACAAGGTATGCGCGATGAAGACGATCGACGTTTTTATCAAAAAGCGCAGCAATTAATCCAAAGTCTTCAACCTACTGACGGTGCTGCTACTCCTCAACCACCAGAACCTGTAGATAACTCTGGCGATGTTACTCCGGATAATTCCGGAAATCAACAGCCTGAACCTGCGGATGATTCTGATGTTCGAGTTAACCCAGACGAGCCTGCAACTCCACAATCTCAGCCTGGGGGTGACAGTGGTTGGTAACTATGAAACTCAATTGATTGAGGAATCATCGATTATGAGTATCAATTATTATTCAGCAAGCAAGCGATCGACAATCAAGTTACCCTTTCTTTTAAATGTAGCTGCTGTACTATTGGGAATAACTTCTCCAGCAGTCAGTCAAACTGATGGGCGACTCCCAAACAATATTGCTCCGCATCGCTTCTACGTCGCACAGACACAAAACACACCCGCATCCGGACAGCCGCAGCGCCCCGCTACTGCTGGACAGTCTAGGGCTACTTATCGATTTACATTCACAACTTCCCTGGAATATAGCAAATGTTTGGATGATATCTTGTTACTTTATGAAAATAAAGCGCAATTCCAAGAGCGGGGAAGACAAAGTAATTGTTTGGCAGAAACTTTCCAAGCAAATTCAACGGGAGGATTTTCCAAAGCTCAGGCGCGGCAAATGATAGACTTTGCTAACAGGTACGCCACAACATTACTAAAACCGGGGCTGTATCCTCCCAGAGGTCAGCGAGAACGAATTGCTGGACTGTTGGGATTCGTTTATGAAATAGATAAAAACGACCAAGAAATTCGACAACTTGCCACCCAAGGTCTTCCACCTGTCGATCCTCCTGTTACTGAAGAACCTCAGCCTGCTGATGATGGTGGTGGTGGTTGGTAATGCGATCGCAGTTTATCTTGGTGTCATTTAACTTATCATCAGCGACAGGTTGACAAAATTCCAGAAGTTCTGCTTCTCTAGAATCTCTTTTACCATAATTGGCAATTACCGATCCCAAACGAAAGAAGAAGTGTTGTCTTATATCTTTTCGGTTGCGAGTAAAGTGCGTAGTTAGAAGGCAATAAAATCTATAATCTAACAGACATCCAAATAAATCCTCTTGCGGAACCCTAAGTATGTCTGGCGAATTTGCGAATTATTTAACTACGCAACATATATCTACGATCGTCTACTCTAAATCTATCCAAAAAGATGGATTTAGCATACTAGAAAGAGCGATCGATGCTAACCAAATCGCTGCTTACAAAAGTTTGTTGCAATCGGCAATTCAGCATAGCGATGCCAAAGGGTATGGGATGCGCCGTCTATTAGAAGAAATTCCAATGCTGCGACAGCTTTGTTGGGAAGTTCCGATTCGCAATTTGGTCGAACCAATACTCGGTAAAAATGCTTTTCCCGTGCGAGGGATATTTTTTGATAAAAATCCTCAAGCTAATTGGGGTGTTTCCTGGCATCAAGATATGACGATCGCCGTCAAGCAACGTATTAATATATGCGGGTTTTGGCCTTGGTCGCTTAAAGATGGCGTTCACCACGTCCAACCTCCCATTCCTATTTTGGAAAGAATGTTAACTTTACGCATTCATCTGGACGATACCTTAGCAGATAACGCACCTCTACAGGTTATTCCCGGTTCTCATCTTCACGGATATGTCAAACCGGAAAATATTCAAAAATTGAAAGAAAATGCTGTTACTTGTCCTGTCTATTCCGGCGGGGTATTGGTGATGAAACCTTTGTTAATTCACGCTTCCCAACCAGCAAAACAAGCAAGTCATCGGCGCGTCATTCATATTGAATTTGCGGCGGAGGAACTACCGGGCAGTTTAGAATGGTATGGTTCCTAAGTGGGGTGGAAGTATGAAAGCAAAAATAGAAATTAGCCAAAAAAGTTTGTACGAAACCGACTACCTGAAATGGATGGAAACCACAATAGAAAATTTGCGAGTTGGCGATTACTCAAACATCGACTGGGAAAACTTGATTGACGAAATAGGAGATATAGGACGGAGTGAGCGTAAAAATTTAAAGAGTAATCTTGTAGTAGTCCTCACTCACTTGCTCAAATGGCAGTATCAACCAGAATTCAGAAGCGGTAGCTGGAAAGGTAGCATTGTCGAACATCGCCGCCGCATTCGGGAAGCACTGAAAGATTCTCCCAGTTTGAAACCTTATCTGGAAGAAGTATTTGCTGAATGTTATGCGGATGCGGTGGAAATTGCGAGTGCGGAAACTGGTCCTTCAGTGCAAACGTTTCCGCAATTATGTCCTTACAGTTCGTCAGAAGTTTTGGATGCTAATTTTCTGCCAGAATCACTTTAACATTCAGGTGCGTTACGCGGTCGCTAACGCACCCTACGGAATTGGCTATTGCTCATGCCCTTGATAATAACGCAGCTTAGAGGAGAAAGTGGCAGTGACCGACTCACAAACACCAAACCAAACAACGAGTAAGACAATAGATACTCGCATTTCTAAAGTAACGGTTTACACAGATAGGGCGAGGGTGACGCGGCGCGGTGGTGTGGCGCTAACTGGGGCAGAACGACAATTAACGATCGCCCCTCTACCGATAAATGTACTGTCAGAATCTATACGCGCAACAGGTTCTGGTACAGTACCGGTGCGATTGATCCAAGTACGGACAGAAGCCATTCTCTCCCCCGAACCAATTTCAGAGCGGGTAGCCCACCTAAACCAGCAAATCGAACAATTGGAAGAAGAAAAACGCCGCATTCGAGATGAATTGAAGTCGCTTGAATTGCAACGTAATTTTGTGCAAAATTTGGGCGAAAAATCGGTAGAAAAATTTTCTAGAGGACTCGCTCAGCAACAAGTTTGTCTGAATGAAACGAGAGATTTACTGAGCTTTTTAGGTCAGCAAAATAGCGAATTGTCGAATGCGATCGCGCAGCTAGAGAAGCAAAATCAACAATTAGAAAAAGAAACACTAGCGCTGGGCAGGCAGTTGTGGGAAATAGAAAAATTTCGTAGCCTAGAAAGTTTTAGTATTATCGTTGCGATCGAGCCATCTGGCGCTGGTAATTTCGAGTTAGAAGTTTCCTACATCGTTACTGGTGCCAGTTGGACTCCTCTGTACGATTTGCGCGTCAATACAACAGCAAATACTTTGAATCTCAGCTATTTAGCTGAAGTTCAACAAAAGACTGGCGAAGATTGGTTGGGTGTTTCCCTCACTCTTTCTACTGCTAAACCTGGTTTGGGAACACTCCCGCCAAAGCTCGATCCTTGGTATATTGATGTGCAAAATCCATCTTATAACGCGCCTCAGTTTCTAAAAAAAGGAGCGCGGGGACGAGGTAAGGGGAAGGTTGCAAATCAGTTAAGTGCTGATGAAATTAATACTTTTGGGGACGACGACTACGACCTGGCACTTTTAAACGAAAATCAAACACGCGCTGAAGAATCAGAATCGGCACCTTCAGTACAAGCTGAAACTGTTACCGCAGTTGCTTCTACCTCTGGCGGTGTTGTCACATTTGAAATAGGCGGTAACAGCGACATTCTCAGCGATGGAACACCACACAAAATTACTATTTTTAATGATAACTATCCTTGTCGAAAAGAGTACATCGCCATACCTCGATTGGTTAGTTTCGCCTACTTGCAAACAAATGTTACCAATCCGCCAAACGGTGCTACCCTCTTACCCGGAAAAGCGAATATTTTCCGCGATGAAACTTTTGTCGGTACAAGCCAAATAGAAAACGTTTCACCTGGGGAAGAGTTCAAGATAAATTTAGGAATTGACGAAGGATTGAAGATCGATCGCGACTTAGTAGAACGAAAAGTAGATAAAAAGATAATATTCGATCGGCGTCGCACAACTTACGCTTATCGCCTAAACATTGCCAACTTACAAGAGCGAGAAACCACCTTGAAGCTAACAGAGCAATTGCCAGTGAGTCGGAACGAACAAGTAAAAGTACATCTAACTCAAAGTAATCCTAAAATTCAACCAGGTGAGATGGGATTGTTACAATGGTCGCTAACTTTACCCCCACAGTCAAAACAGGAAATATACTATCAATTTACAGTAGAACATCCCCCTTCCTTGAGCATAAGCGGATTGGACATTTGGGCGTCGCTATCTCTAATCAATTCCAATTACCAATCATCGTATAACCAGACCAGAAGTAGGGATGAGATAAAATAATTGTTTCACCTCCGCTAGCTATTTCTGGAGGGAGAGGAATGCGACGACCATCAGATAATAATAACTCTCCCCTTTGCAATCGGACTTGTCTTTTCAACATACCTAATTGAGCTTCTCTCAAAGCTTCTACTTTTATTGGTGCCGTTCGCAACTTGTGATAAAATTCTGTCATCAGCGCTAGAGAACCTACATCGCTAGCATACCAGAGACTGCCAACAGCAGTTTTTACACCCGCCTGAACTGCCAAACCTGCAAATCCCAATTCTGCTTGTTCGTCTCCCAGCGCAGTTCTACAAGCACTTAAAACCAGCATTTCTACTTTTGGAGATTTATGCCACTCCAATTGGCGCGAAATTTCTTTGAGTCGATCTAACTTGAGTTTAGAATTCCAAAATTGAATGTAAGATTCGCTGACTTTTCCTGGTTGAAATTCGGCATGAGTAGCTATGTGGATAATCCCAAAACGTTGCTGGCGACTGAGAGATTCCAATTTTTCCAATGTTGATTCTTCGTTTAAAAAACCTTGACCTTCCTGCCAAAGAATGTTAGTCAAAGTCGGCACTTCTACTGCTACTGCCGGTAAAGGAGATTGTGACTGGGTACTTTTAGATATTCCCATTGCCAAGATCCGCGAATTGGCAATGGGAATATGACGAGTATCGGTAAGGCTAAAGCTTGGGATTAAAGCCAAATTATATTGCTCGATCAGAAAATTTTGGCCGTTGAAAAAAGCGGCTATTGGCAGCGATCGCAAACCTGCATCCATTGAAAATATTAAGCTGTCTATTTTGTTAGCTGCAAGTTCTGGTTGCACGGGAGCAACTATCCATTCATATAGTTTTTGTCCAAAAGTTCGGTAATCGTTGTTGAGATTGGGATTGGTTACTTCTGCACGAAATTGTTTGGCAACTGTTTGGAGAGTTTTTCGATTGGCGGCAGTGACAATCTTGCGAACGAATAAAGTAGAATTATCATTTTGTTTAGATGTTGCCTCAGTACAACGTCTGGGATTGGGCAAAACAAGTAATAATTCCAGTTGTTTTTCTAGAGATATTACGTAAAGTACTGCCGCTTTTTTCCCAGTCGTTTCAGCCAAGTTACAGAGAATTTGAGATATTTCTTCAGGCGAAACAGTTTGACCGAAAAAATTAGTGCCGAAGTATTGGCCAAATTCTACTGCTTGGAGTTCTTCAAACATCTGCACTGACCGACCGAAATCTGCTTGCTGTAAATTTCGATCGAACCCACTACGATCGACTCTTATTCCGCCTATATTTTGCGGCGGTTCGCTACCTCTTTCAACAGGTTGGGGATTAATTTCTCCTGGGTTGGGAACAGTCACATCCGACTGCGTTCCCGATTGGTTAAGTCCTGGTTTGGCTAAAACAAAAAGACAACCAATAACCAGCACAACATAGAGCGAATATTTAATCAATTTCATCTTTTATGCTAATCGGTAATTGAATCATTGCCTATGCAGCATTAGGCTTGGTATTTAAAATGATATTAAATAACCTACTCCCAAGATAAATCGGCTCCCATCACCAGCACTGCCAGTAATATCGGTTACCCCAGGCGTAACCACCAAAGGAATATTGCGGAACGGTAAAACAGATAATCCGATCGTCAAATCTTGACCTGACCATTCTGCTATTAAATTTACAGGTTCGGCTACTCGCACGGCAACACTGCTAAAAAAACCAACTGAATTGGCATCTTTATTAATGTTAGATTCGGAACGGAATTGGCCGCTACCAACGCCAGCAGAAACATACAGTTGACTGAAAGGCCGATCGACTCGATCGCGCAGGCGAAATCTTTTTGTCACCACACCGTAAACGCTTGTACCGCTATCCGTAAGACCCCAGTCGATCGCATTTAGAACTCCCACAGCAACGGCAAAATCATCAGGTAACTGGCGATGAAGCTTGAAGCTGATACTACCATCTTCTGCCGTATCCAAGTCAGCGATCGACACACCAATATCCACACCCACCGCCTTTCTACCATCCCCCAGTCCAAAACCAACTCCCAAAACCCCATCAGCTTCATTGGTGAAACGAGTTCTTGGTTGTAAACCCAAACCAACGCTGATACTTCCCCATGATTTACCATAAGCTGTCGGTGTAATGACAGAAATGTTGGGAGCAATACCGTATCTACTAGGCGCAAGCAGCGTTGACGATGGCACCAGTGGCAAGTTTTGCGGTACAAACGGCTTTTCTTGAGATGCAGAAGGTTCAGTTTGTAAACTGGGAGTACCCGTTTGCGGAGAACTTGCCTGCACATCCGGTATCTCAGGGGTTTGGGCAAAAATATTATCTGCAAACCAGTCCAACGACGCGCAGGAGTTTTGTTGGGAAAGGCTACAAAAAACTAAAGCTACATCCCTTTCTGGGGCGAGTGTCTGTTGTGCGAGGCTAGTTTTCGGAGCTGCTGCTGTGGCGATCGCAAGCGCAGAAACGATAAACTTCAAGACAAAATGAGTAGGTCTGGGAGGATCGCAAGTTAATCTCATTGAAGCAGTGTTTTGGTAGATGAGCCGATTTGGCCAGAGTTAACCAATTTTAGAATTTCGATTTTAGATTTTAAATTGACTAGGGCTACAAAAGGACTCAACACATCAAAAAACGCTCCAAATCCTTAAATCTGGAGCGCAGCGAGCCTGTCGATCGCCAATCGATCGACAATTACAGCTGGAACACCTATTGAGTAATCCCAGAAACCGTAGGATAGGCGATATCTTCCGCCCTAACCTCTATCTCGTCACTTGACTCAAATTTACCTCACCCAGATTAACGTCAAACCGATTCGTACCATCCAAAGTTGTGCGAGTCCAATCTGCCTCTGCGATTTGTGCCCCACTCAGGCACGCCCCTCTCAAGTCCGCTCTCGTCAGATCTACCCCTCTCAAGTCAGCTTCCCTTAGATCGGCCTGATTTAAACAAGCTCCCGTCAAGTCTGCGCCTCGCAAATCTGTCCTGCTGAGATTTGCCCCACTCAAATCTGCTCTGGTCAGATCTACCTTTCTTAAATCGGCTTCGCTCAAATTTGCCTGATTCAAAGAAGCTTGAGTCAAGTTTGCACCTCGCAAGTCCGCTCCTTGCAGCTTTGCTCCTTCCATCTGTGCCTTTCTCAAGTCTGCTCCAGTCAGGTCTATTTGCCTCATGTCTGACCCGGATAGATTCGATCGACGCAGATTTGCACCGCTCAAATCCGCACCGTTCAAGTCTATCCCGCTCAAGTTCACCTGCGCGAGCGACGCATCTGGAGCAATTAAAACAGCTCCCGCCTTATCTGGCTCAAAACCTTGAGAGAAGCGCGTGTCCTGACAGTAAACAGCTCTTTTAAGTAGTACATCCCTCAGATCTGCTCCATTCAAGTCAGCCCCACTTAAGTTAGCTCCACTCAGATTGGCCCCGTTCAGGTTTGCCCCGCTCAAGTTGGTTTTTCTCAGGTTCGCCCTCCGCAAGTCTATCCCCCGTAAGTCTGCCCCATTTAGATCCACACTGCTGAGGTTGATATCCGGAAGAGATGCTTTAGGGGCAATCAAGTAAGCCCCTGCTTTACTGGCGTCAATACCTTCGCTAAACTTAGTCGCGGGACTGTAGACTGCATTTCTCAGAGTCGATCCTTTCAAGTCTGCCCCTGTCAGATCTGCCCCACTCAAGTTAGCTCCCGCGAGGTTGGCATTTTCCAAGTTAGCCCCGACCAGGTTAGCCTTGCTTAAGTTAGCTCCCCTTAAATCGGTTTCAATCATTTCTGCGCCAACTAAGTTGGACTTGCTGAGATTGGCTCCCCTTAGATTTGATTTTCTAAGACTTGCCAAATTCAAACACGCTTCAGTGAGGTTGGCTCTACTCAGACAAGCTTCCGTTAAGTCACACTCAATTAAGTCAGCATAACTCAGACAGATTTCACTCATATCTACCTGTCTCAGGTCAGCTTTTCTCAAATAAGCACCCTTTAAGTAAGCACCTCTTAGGTCTGTTCCTTTCAAAGTCGGCGTTGCCAAATTCGCACCTGTAAATGCCTGCCAATTTCGGTCTTTGTCACTCAAGGATGGCGAGAACGAAAACCCACTATTGAATATTGATTTAGATGGATTGTCGCCTCGTTGATTAGCCACGTTTTTAAGTATTTATACGCTAGGTAGATGTTTTGAAAGCGGTCTCTCACAGGAGACTAGAATATTTATATTACTGGTTGGCTTAAATATATCAAAATTTTTTTTCAGGCTGCGATCGCAACCTGAATCTGAAAGTGCCCCTCTCCCTGTCTTTAGGATTGACTTTTAGGACTGACCATGATTTAAAGACTCTGGCATTCCGGCGAAAGTTACTTCAGCATAACTGGTCAGCGACAGAGGAATTTCGCGACTCATCAGACCTCATCCCTCTTGGGATTAGGCATTTATTATCTCAAAATATAGGAACTATTTAACTCAAATGCAATAGTGCGATAAGTAGCTATCTTTAAAACCTTAGCAAGCCCCACTTTTACTCAAAACCACCTGGATGGTTTTCAGAATCAGGTTGATGTCGTATGGAATCGACCACTTGCGTTGGTAGTCCACATCCATCCGCACGATTTCTTCAAAATCTTTGACTGTGGAACGACCGTTAGCCTGCCATTCGCCAGTTATACCGGGCTTGACCCGCAACCGCTCCCAATGGTGGCTTTCGTATTTGAGGACTTCATCTACTGTGGGGGGACGAGTTCCCACTAAGCTCATATCCCCCACCAACACATTCCAGAATTGGGGTAATTCGTCTAAGCTTGTACGACGCAAGAATCTACCAACGCGGGTGATGCGAGGGTCGTTCTCATTTTTAAAGATCTGACCGTTTGCTTGGTTTTCTACCGCATCTTTCATCCGCTCGGCATTAATGACCATTGACCGGAATTTCCAAATGCGGAACAGGCGACCGTTCAAACCGCAGCGCATTTGGCTGTATAAAATTGGGCCCGGACTGTCCAGTTGTGTAGCGATCGCGACAGGAATGGCCACAACAGCAGCGATACCCAATCCCACTACAGATCCGACAAGATCGATCGCGCGTTTGGCTTTGCTTCTGACAGAAGGATGCAGCGATTTTCTAGCAAAACTGAGTTTGTATCGAGGATTGAGAGAAGATTTGATGGAGAAAGCACCGGATAAGTCAGATGTAATCATTGCAGTTCCCAGTCAGTCAAGAGTAGGTCAATGAGCTTAAACGCAATATAACCTCGCTCTGTGCCGTCGAGAGGAGTAAGAGTACTGACTTTACGGAATCTTTGTAGTATTAACTTGCTTTTTAAAGTTTTAGTATTTTCACCTAAATGGGTGTGTTGTTTTATATCTGCTGTAGTCAAACGTAATTAAGTATCGGTGTTGTCTGTTGGTGCTAACCAATAAACAGCGTAAGGTTCCTCTAATTTTTGGTGAGTTTGCTCCAGCAGTGCCTTCAAATATAGACGCAAGCGATCGCCTTGTTCGGAATTTAACCAATAGGTGTGATTATCTTCTTTATAAAAGAGTTTCCTAGCTGTAAGCGCCTGATATACAGGATTTTGCCACGATTCCTGAGTGAGCAAGTCTGCATCCATTAGAGAAGGAACAACACCGATGGGAAGCTCTCCCTCCAGAAGAGCCAAAAGGCGTCCTTGGCAAGCTTGAGTATTAATACCCCTACGTTCCAGCAGCTGAAAAATTCTCCCGACAGGAAGCGGTTTTTCTCCAAATACGCGCAGAAGTTCTGCCAGTAGAAAGTACTCGCTGTACTGTTGCTTGAATCGATCGAATACTTGGGTATACAGAGGCAAGGATGCCAATCCCAACGCCACTCTTCCAGAATGATTAACTCGATTTTTTATGCCTCCGCCTTCATCCTTAATTAAAGTGGCATTGGGGAGTTTTTGACGCAGCCAGTCGGTTACGCTGGGTAACAAAGCTGTGCCACCAGTACAAATCACTTGCTCGATCGCTTCTACAGGTATTCCCAGCACAGCAAGCAAAGTGTTCAATTCTCGATTCAGGCGTTGAATAAAAGGGGCAAAAACGCGGTTTTCCAAGTCTTGTCGCCGCAAAACCCAACGGTTTTCGCCAATTTCTAAAGTAAAGCTTTCTTGATGTAGCAATACGTGCTTTGCATATTGTGCCGATGCCAATAAATTTTTCCCAAATGGAGTACTCTCCAATCTTTGTTGCCACAGGTAACGAGTTGGCAAATCGGGCTCTCCCGCCAGCGGCAAGTCTAAATTTTTACTAAGTAATGACTCTGGAATGCTGAGTAAAGAAATTGTCTCAGGATTCAAAAGCAATTGGCAGATAATATCTTGGTCTAGATAAGAGCCTGCATAAGGAAAACTACGGAGTGTGAAGTCAGCATAAGTTAAATCTTCGATATTCTTGGGTAAATCCACTAAAGCGAGTTCGGTAGTAATTGCCCCAGTGTGGAGTATGACTGTGCTACCCCGCCAAGTTAGTTTTCTATTTATCTGCTGTCTGGAATCATTTGTGGATGGCAACTCGCTCTTTTCATCTCCCTCCGTGTACGGGGAGTTCGATAGTGCTGCCAGGAATGTGGCGATCGCTTCCTCAACAAAACAAATACGATCCGGAGATGACACCAATCCAGCACCCAAAATGCTTTCCCGCACGTTAAAGCGGTATGCTTCCGACCACTCGGCGGGACAGCTGACGATCGTCCCTGCTAGCTGACTGAGTGCGGAATGCAGGGTTTCTTCCTCCAAACCAATGGCGGCGATCGTATATCGAGAATTAACATCCAAAAATGAATTGCCCTCTCGTAATTCCAAATTTAAGATTTCCGGTTCGAGATGGGAATCCCTATTTGGGATCTGTAATTCCCGATCTTCTCCTACTTCATTTTTGGTAGGATTGAGGGTAGTTAACAATGCTTGCAGCGCTTGCTTCGCCTGCCAAAGGGGAACCCTGTCTCTGGAAGAAATCTGCAAAACAGGCTCCCATCTATCGCTTTGGGCGCAATAGTAGGGCAGACCGATTTTTAACAATGGCTTAAAGTTCCGCAGCAATATGCCGCTATCATCAACCGCCGCAGGCAAACGAAAGGTTTGTTCGCTTGTATCCGACTGTCCTGCGGGTGACCAGGCAATCTGATAGATCTGGCGGGTTAAGCGATTCAACAAAGTCGCAGAAAGTCCTGTTGTCCCGAAATCAATTCCCAAGTACCAGATGGGAGGAGGAGAAGGAGGTAGTGGCGGAAGGGGTGTAGGGGTGAATGAGGATGGCTTAGAAAAGGGAATGCGAGGCGGCGGGGTGAGTTTTTGCCAAAAATTGATTGTTTCTGCCTTTTCTTCCAGATCCGCTTCGTCAAGGTTCCCTTCATTTCCTCGATCGAAAGTCGCGAGCGTTGAGATGTCTTGTTCGTCTTGTTCTTGTTCTACTTTTCTACTTTCCCAATCTTCACCTAAAGTCAGTTCTGCTGCGTTCGCTACTTTTTTTTTTACTTCTTCTTCTTGGTTCGGCCTCGATAATGAGGGTTGAGCTATTTGCGAATCTGGTTCGGCTACAGGTAATTTGAGATCTGTTTCGAGAGATTCGCCAAAAAGGTCGTCAAATTCGGCCAAAATTTCTTCTGGAATCGTACAAGGTATTTCTTCTGCCCCAACTGCGCCATATTTATCCTCTGTTTGGGGCGTGAGATCTTCAATTTCTCGATCGTCGCTGGAAGAGTTTGCTGTTTCGTCAATGTTTAGTAAGACTGCTTCTGTTTGCGAACCAGTTTCCTGTTCCACAGGAGCATCTTCGTCTTTATTGTCGCTGCTGGCAACTCGGTTAGCTGAAGCTGTAGCTTTTGGTTGTGTTGTTTCGATCGCGCTTTGCTCCGAATTATCCCGACGCTGCAAAATATCGCTTTCTTCTTGAACGTGTGGTGAATCGAGTCCCTCCAAACCGGAAAGATCCTGGCTCAACTGCTCCAACATATTCTTTCCGACCCAAAGATCGACATTGGACTTCCCCTCTAACCGATCTGTTGACAGCAAATCTTCTTCTGGTGATGCTGGTAAGTAGCTTTCTGCTTCTGTATCGCCAGATTTAAGAACGCTTTCGCCAATCTCCTCGATCGATATCGCCTCGCTGAGCAATTCATCTTCCAGAGAGTCCGATCCTAGCAAACGTGCCGTTTCGTCTATTAAATCGGTCAGAGCTGCTATTGTGTCCGTGCTTTCCCATCCGCTCGTTTCCCCAGTTCCCTCTCCTGAGTGTTGGGGAAAAGAAACAATGTCTGCCGATTCCAAATCTACCAGTTGCCGATCGTCTGCCGCAGCGATGCGATCGCGTTCATCTGTCGATCGCATTTCCCGACCGAAATCTGGTTCCTCTTGTACTATTTCATACCTGTTTGCTGCTGCGGGGGCAACTTCCCGATCCTGCGGTGCATCTTCAATACGGCAGGCTGGTGGTGAGCTTTCGACGATATCTAGAATGTTGAAATCTGAATTTACCGAGTCGCTTTCTTTGCTTGCCGACTCGTCAGTATTTGCTTCCTCAGCTTGTTGCTTTGCCTGAATCGATCTCTCCCACTGCTGTATATTTGGTTTCACTAACTCAGCACCCGCATATGGTAACGGTAGATCTTCTCCGCTGAGGATGTTTGGTATTTGAGGAGATATTATTTGGTTTGCTGTTGGCTGTGCTTCCTCGTCTGACAAAAGTTTACTCTGCTGAATCGGCAAGCTTGTTTCCGTCTCCAACAGCAATTCCGAAGTTTTCTGTTTTAACTCTGCTTGCTGTTGGGAAAGATAATTTTGTCGCTCTTGTTCGAGCTGCTCTACTTCTGCTCTGAGAGCTTGGCGTTTTTGCTGTAAGACTTCTAAGTCTGCTTGGCACTGTTGAGTCAACTCGGTCAGAATTTTGGCGCGTTCGTAGAAGGTTCGCAGGTAAGCCATTTCTTCTACAACTGCTTGCAAAATTTCTTGTGGCGTCTTTTTTTGAGTTGAGTCGATTGCCAGAGACTCAAGGCGATCGACTGATGGAGCCTGTACCAATGCCATTTCACCTGCCAATGGCAATTCTGTGGTTTGGCTTATCTCAACTTGGCTTGTGGAGGCAAATTCTTGCTGGAGCATATCCAGGCTGTTGCGAACTCGTTCTAAAACGCGACGCCGATCGGCCTCTTCTCCAGATTTAAACCAACCCAGGCCGGATTTTTTGCTTTTGCCAAGTACGTTATCAATTTCTGCGATCAGTGCCCGAATTCGATCCGTGTGAAACTTCACGGTGAAACCGCTCCTTTAAATTCCTTGAAGAACGGGGCTTGAATCCCTGGTCAAGAGGCAATCCTGTTTTGCGCGAGCTTGTCGATCTCTCCCGACTCACCTAACAGACTGAGTTCCATTTTGCCGCGAGCGGCGACCGTCGTTTTTGAGGAACCGATACTATTGTAGGTTTCCTCTGGGATTCTCTGGTATCCCAAATCCGGGTTAGCTACCCCCTTTTTGGCCTCAAAGTTACTCCTTCGCCAACTCCCTCACTTCCCCGCTCCTCCACTCCCGCTACAATAACGGGGGTAATTGAAGCAGATTTGGTATGACTGAGGGAACTAATCGATATAAGCCCACAACTTAACCATATAAGCATAACAGAAATTTAACTTTAGGCTAAATATCTGTCGAGCTATTAGAAAATATTTGCGGCTCGAACAGCTAAAACCAAAAAGCCAACCCACATCTGAGTGCGATCGCTAGAGATCGTATCTTTAGCATAAATTTGCGATCGAGTTGTGTAATCGCTGTCTTTGGAAATTCCTCGTGGGAACTTTAGAGAAGAAAAAATCTTTATTGTTAGCTAGATAAAGATTTTTTGTTAAGTAATTTTCATTCTACCAGCAATTAGCGTATTCATGGATACTCAAAAGTTACGCAACCCCTCAGCAGCACCCAAAGCCAGACCAAACGCTCTGAGGTAGGAGACACAAAAGCAGTTAAAATTAAACATCTCACGCTCTTCAACTCTTAAGCTGATGGGCAATCCTCACACCTAAAAGCTCGTCCTTGAGGTGTGCTCGATCTGACATGGAGGTTTCTTGCTTGGCCACTCTAGGGAAATCGTCAAACTGACACTCCCGTCGTGCTGGACAAAGTGTATGCTAGGAAATGCAAGAATAGACAGCCAAATTAAAATTAACGGCTGCTTGGTTTCTCTGGAGGTTAGACCGTGCCTTCCACTTACGCTCTGTAAAGTTTGGTATGGCCACAAGATTAAACGTATTAGGTGCTATCTTTAGCCATAAGTCCCCAACTAAGTGTGGGGCAAAAGCCTGGACTGCGAGCGATGCTTGCCAATGGGTGTATGGGCAGTACCTTTAGTTCGATCGCCAACCCGATTCTTGTAGCGAGTGTCAAGTGCCACCGTCAACTGCTCCAGGAACAGCTCTATCAAGATAAGCTTCCGTGGTCTATTATTTATGATCGTTCCGCATTACTGGCATAACGATTTGTTTTAAAACAATCAGCCAGTTTCAATCCAGTGGGCCTCTGTCGATCCCAGTAAATTTAATAAATACTGTTAATCACACAATGGCCTCATGCAAGACCGACTCCCTCCTCACGAAACGAATACAAATACAAATGTGAATACACTAATTCGCTCTACTCCTTTCTTTACAGGTTTACCAGAAGCGGCTGTGGAAAAAGCAACAGCCCACCTCGTCACGCGCAACCATCCAGCAAATCAGGTGATCCTGCTGGAGAACGATTGGGGTAGTTCGGTTTACTTTATATTGGAGGGTTGGGTGAAGATTCGCACCTATAACCTAGATGGTAAAGAAGTAACGCTGAACATTTTGGGCAAGGGAGAAATTTTTGGTGAAATGGCGGCACTTGATGAAGTGCCCAGATCTACAGATGTGATTACCTTAGCTCCCACAGTGATCGGTAACCTGCCCGCTCAGGATTTTGTCAATTTGATTTATACGGAGCCGATGGCGGGAGTCCGTCTGGCGCAGCTGATGGGACGCCGCTTGCGTCAAGTCAATCGCCGACTGCGCTTGCGGGAATCCGATAGTATGTCGCGGGTGGCAGATACTTTACTGTTTTTAGCAGATGGGCAAGGTAAGCGCACTTCGGAAGGTACGGAAATTCCCAATTTACCCCATCGCGAACTGAGCAGTTTGAGCGGACTGGCACGGGAGACAGTAACGCGAGTGCTGACTAAGCTGGAAAAGAAAGCTTTGATCAAGCGCGAGCAGGATACCCTTCGCATCCCGGATGTGAATGCCCTAGAACGCTTGATAATTTAACGTAATGCAACAAAAATAAGGCAAAAGCTCTTCTATGCGCTAGTTTGAAAGTGAAAGAGTTTCGAGAACGAGGGAGGTCTAGATGGGGTTCAAAAAAATCCTTGTGGCACTAGACTACTCGCCTTTAGGCAGGGCCGTTTTCGATCGCGCCCTGGAGTTAGCACAAGCAACTGGTGCTAGTTTAAGGCTTTTGCATTGTATGACGAACGACACGATCGCCGAGCCGATCGGGCCTATTCCCGTAGAAATGGGTTTTTACCCAGAGTTTGCAGGTTACTCCTATCGCGCTCAACCGCAACTGACAGAAAAGCGTTTGGAAGAAGCGCAGATTATGCTGCAAAACTTCTGCCAAACTGCTCAGAAGCAGGGAGTGACGGCTGATTTTGATTGTCAAATTGGGGAAGCCAGTCAGTCTATATGTAAAGCCGCTCAAAACTGGGGAGCAGATTTGTTAGTGCTGGGACGGCGGGGTCGAACTGGATTGACAGAAGCTTTAATGGGAAGTGTGAGCAATTACGTAATGCACCACGCTCCCTGTTCGGTTTTGGTAATTCAATCTGTAGATATAGGAGCGGATGACGGCTCTGCTTTAGAGTGAGTACGGAGTAAGGATGAACGACAGGGGACTGGAGAGCGAAAAAAATACAAAGTCAAACTTTTGCACGAGAAGATCGTAATGAGTGAATCTTTTGAAGAAAGCCCAGAATCTGCTGCAAACGAGCCGATCGCTTCTTCTACTTCCAGTCCCGATTTGTCCGAACCAAAGGTGCGGGCCGAGGCTCCCTTAGCGCTTGTAGAAACGGCTTTTTTAGCCAGTACTGCCAGTCTGATTTGGCTAGTGAATTACTATTTTCCCCTTGGCCCCCTATTGCGGATCTTTTTTTCGGTGCCGATCGCACTGGTTTACCTGCGCTGGGGCAATCGAGCCGCTTGGATGGGAGCTTTGGTTTCTGGATTGCTGCTGTCTGTTCTGATGGGGCCACCGCGCAGCATTCAGTTTTTCATGCCCTATGGGTTGTTGGGCGTGCTGCTGGGAGCTTGTTGGCGACGCCAAACTAGCTGGGCGGTATCCATTAGCTTGGGTACGCTTTTGGGAAGCATTGGATTCTTTTTTCGGTTTTGGTTGCTTTCCATCCTATTGGGTGAAGACGTCTGGGTGTACATCATCACTCAAGTGACACAGATGTTGGAGTGGGTATTTGTGAAGCTTGGGTTACTGATCGAGCCGAGTTTGCTGGTAATTCAGGCGATCGCCGTTGGGATGGTGCTTCTGAGTAACTTGGTTTACCTGTTCGTCGTGCATCTGGCTGCATGGCTACTTTTGGAACGCCTGGGCAATCCAATTCCTCAGCCTCCAAATTGGGTACAAGTGCTGGTGGATTACGATGACTAAGGCAGATCTGAGGGGCAGAGGGGATGAGCGGGGAGAAAATTATCACGCATCCGATGATAAAGATTTACACACAAGCGGAACAAGGCCATCGGTGGTTGCAACAATATCAGGGTCGTCAGCCTGTATTTGCTTGTGTGTTGGGATTTACGGAAACCGGCCTGATCGAGGGGATTTCTGCGGCGGGTCGGACACCGCACGATCGCCAATTTACAGCGATCGCAGATGCGGAATTTTTGTATAGCGGCCCTGCGCCAGATCCGAAATACCCTTTACCGCCACTGCACGCGGGTGCCTCACCGGTACTCATATCCCGTGCGGTGGTGGAGGCACTTTCACTACCACTTTATTTATTCAATGCTGGTTTGCCCCAACCTCCATCCGTACCGACGATCGATTTAGGCGGTGCTTGGGCTCGCTGTTTAACTTCGGGCAACGCCTTAGAAATGGCAAAAGTGCGCCATTTGTTCGATTTGGGGTTAATTTGGGGGGAAAAGTTAGCGGCTGTATCTAGTGAGGGCTTAATTGTTATCGGCGAGTGCGTGGTGGGGGGAACTACCACCGCACTCGCTGTTTTAACCGGTTTGGGCATTTCCGCTGCCGGGAAAGTCAACAGCAGCCATGTTACTTGCAATCATGCCCAAAAGTGGGCGCTGGTGCAGACTGGGTTAGAACGCGCTGGTTTTTGGCGTCCCGGAGAGTGGCAGATTGCCACTTCGGCAGAAATCCAAAATCCAAAATCCAAAATCCGAAATCCAAAATCCCCAGATCCCCTACAAGTTGTTGCTGCCGTGGGAGACCCCATGCAAGTTGCGGTAGCTGGGATCGCTCTAGCTGCCAGTTGCACCAGTGGCGTCATGCTTGCCGGTGGAACCCAAATGCTGGCTGTCTATGCTTTAATTCAGGCTATAGCGAAAGAATATTCTTTAGCTTGGAAACCAGAAAATATAGTTGTGGGAACGACCCGTTGGGTGGTAGATGACTCCAGCGGCGACACGGTTGGATTAGCGCAAATGGTTGGCTCGGTGCCCTTGCTGGCGACTCAGCTGAGTTTTGCCACTTCTCGTTACGTCCAATTGCAGGCTTACGAACAAGGCTACGTTAAAGAAGGTATGGGAGCCGGTGGTTGTGCGATCGCGGCTCATCTATACGCAGGTTGGAACCAAACTGAACTTCTTCAGGCCGTTGAAGCATTGGTAGAGCGCTACTGCGCCTAATAATCGAGCAGCACGGTTTGCTTTTTTAATGTACTCTTTGCGCCAGCAACTGTTCTTCTAGGGCCGCAATGCGATTGTAAGCTGCTGTTAGCTGTGCCGTTAGTCGCTGAATTTGAATTTCTGGTGCCAACTCTTTTTCGCGGTTATGAGAACCCGTGTCTACATAGCCAGTATCTGCCAGCACATCCTTGTGTGCCAGCGCCGCATCTACTTTGGTACTGCCTCTATATGAATAACGGATATCGTTGAGCTTCCAGCTTGAGGTATCCGCGAGCGCACCTGATGTCTGCCTTGTTTGTGATAAAACTTCCGAGAGCTGCTTACTCAGATCCTCTACCATTTGGTAGAGGGCATCGACTTTGTTATTCACGGCGATGACTTGATTTCGTATAGATTCCATTCCAATCCCCTATTTTCCTAGTTTATTATTTCATCCTACGCAACAACGAGTTTAACTTTCTCTAACAATAGAATCATTTAATTTTTGATGCAGACTAGCTGAACAAACACTTCTATACATTGTCAAAAAACTTCAAGTTATATGGCTTGGCTGAATAAAAATACATTTCTACACGTTCTCTATTAAGAATTATGGCGCGGATGGATGTTTGCTTTGGCATAAATTTGACTTTCCAAGCTATATGCAGGGTAAACATAAACCAGACTGAAGAAGGTGTTATAAGCTCAAGGAAGAGATTGCCTACAAAGAGAAAAAATGCTTTCAAGAGCGGACAAGGCAAAGAATACTCATCCCCTCTTATACAAAGCTTGTACGCAAACTCTTCCATAAACGAATGGTTGTAGAATAGGAGATTACTTAGCAAATCGATCCCAATTTTAGCTTATTGCTAGGGCTTGCAGCTGCCGACTCCGATCGAATGTTCGTGGTGAACATTACTATACAGAAAAAAGAAGATCTGTCTACTCGCAAAGTTACATTTTTGAGCCCAACCCTATGTTAAATCTATTTAAATAGGTTCGCCAAGCTAAATAAAGCACAAATACCTAAATTCTCTCTCTGCCGATTGCGCGGTTGAGATCGCGCTGGAATAGATAGCAGACCGGGCAAAATCTGGTAATTTATAAAAGCAAATAAATTTTTCCTCAAAATATAACAGTCACTGACAGTCTTTCATGAAAAAAAAATGTACAAGTGAGAAAAGTTTCCGGACTGCGCCGCCACGAGGAAAAAACACTAGGCTCTTCCGTACATAGTGTGATAAGGAAAGCTAATTGGTTATCCTAATTCTTGCTGCCTAAGCATTTCCATTCCGGATGCCCAATGCCCAATGCCCAAAAAAACCCGTTTTCCACACGAAAAGTACGGAAGTATCATCGAAGTTTTTCCCTCATTAGGCAAAGTGCTGCCCTCATGGGAAAGAATTCGGGGATCGGAGAGAAAAGGTCAAAGAGGCAGATAGCAAGTATCATCGATCTGGTATCGATCGCTTTGATTTAAAATATCAGTCCGAAATCCTGACATTTAGATGAAAAGAAGGTTCTTCATAGTCGGCAGCAGTACCCTGGCTATTTCTGGGCTGCTGTCAGGATGTGGCAGTCAGCAAAAGGCTGTTCTGAAAGTCAGCCTGCTGAAAAATTCTATCCCAGTCCAGCTTTTAAATGAATTTCGTCAAGAGATCCAGCGATCGGCCTCTTTGGATTTGGTAGCCGAAAGCCAGCTGCAATCTTTATTCACCCAACTGCAAAATTGGCAGCAGAAAGCGGAGGCAAGTAACTGGTGGTCAAACCTGCCCCTACCCTTTGGCAAACAAAAGGCGACTGCGGTGGCAGATTTGGTAACATTGGGCGATTACTGGTTAGAACAGGCGATCGCGGAAAAACTGATCCAACCCCTAGACCCAAAACAGCTAAGTCAGTGGCAGCAAGTGCCCCAAGCATGGCAAGAACTGGTGAAGCGGAACGATCGAGGCAAACCAGACCCGAAAGGCAAAATTTGGGGCGCACCTTACCGATGGGGTAGCACGGTAATAGTCTATCGTCGCGATAAATTTGCATCAAAGGGCTGGAAAGCACCTACAGATTGGGCAGATTTGTGGCGAAACGAGTTAGGCGATCGCATTTCCTTACTCGACCAACCGCGAGAAGTTATTGGCTTAACTTTAAAAAAACTCGGTCACTCTTACAACACCGAACAGCTAGATAAAATTCCCAACCTCAAACAAGAACTGCTAACCTTACACAAGCAAGTCAAATTCTACAGTTCCAATGCCTACTTGCAACCCCTGATCTTGGGCGACACCGATTTAGCGGTTGGTTGGTCTAGCGACGTTCTGCCAGTTATACAGCGTTACCGCAACATTGCAGCTGTGGTTCCCCAATCTGGCACCGCACTTTGGACAGACCTGTGGGTGCGTCCTTTGGGTAACAGTTCTAATTTGGATTTGGCGCAAAAGTGGATTGATTTCTGTTGGCAGCCAGAGATTGCTCGTTTGCTGTCTCGCTTTACCCCAGCAGCTTCACCGATATTAGCAGGCAAAAATCCACCCGAATTTTCTAATACAGATAGAAATCAGCTGGTTTTGTCAACTCCGGAAATTATCAAAAAAAGCGAATTTTTACGCCCGCTTTCCGAAAAGGTACGTCAGGAGTATCAATCTTTATGGACGGAAGTTCGTTTTCAGGGCTTAGGCGTTCGGGATAAGGGGCTAGGGGCTGGGTAAAGTTGGGTTTCGCTTCCCTCAACTCAACTTACAAAAAATGGCTGGGGGTTTCTGGGGAGTGCGATCGAAAATTTGATGAACTACTTCGCCCTAAGATGGACGAAGTTTCTAACGCTTCATTTAACAAACTTGCTAAGAAGTCGGAGGCTTCTTTTGTAGAGGTTTATTATCCACGTCTAAAGACGCTAGTTTCACGCCGCCTAAAAACATCTTGCGAAAACTTGTTTACAGGGGACTTATTGTTTCGCCTAGTCCTGTCTTACGGGTGTGCTATCCGAATACTGCCACCAACTGTATTGATAAGGGGTAGACTAGAGCTTCTTACAAAGAAGGAAATTGTCATCCTTGGTAGCAAGCGGGTTCTATTACCGAATGTGCCTCGCTTTAAAGATTTTACATTAGAATTTGGGAAAACCACAAAATAATTGTAATTTTTAGTAGTATCTAACCACTAAAAATTAGCGCTATTCTTACCCACCTTTTAGGAAAGTGCGGACTGTCGCGAGTCATTCAATTTGCAGTTAGAGAGCGTCGAAAGCCCTGCCTGCCAAGGGTGTCGATCAGAAGATTGCAGTTTGCTGGAGTCACCCTGAAATCACACGTATAAGTAGCCAAAACAGTTTGTTGCTGATTGACAACTCGAAGGTTGTAGCCATAACCTCTGGCTACTTGGCCAAAATGATTGACAAATTCATAGCGTTCCAGATAATCGAGCAAAGTCCAAATTTGTCGATCGACAACAAGATCGAGGCGACGCTCATCCCGACAAGCGAACCAAGTGTCCAGTACTTGACCGCCAAACCGTTCGGAAGCCCACCAAAAACTGGGATTGCTCAGATTAATTTGAGAAATGCTATCTTCTGCGATCGCATTTTGGCATCCCCTTTGTGGGCTATTACCAGTCCCAGCAGGCACCGCTTGCGCCAGCAACTGTTGAGGTGATAAGAGGGAAAAGACCAAAGGCAAAAGCGAAAACACAATAGCTCTTTTTCTTTGTACTTTCATAGCTGCTTTCATTGCCAAAGACGCCTACCAGGAGCGCCATTGAGGCGTTGGTGAGTTTCTTTGAGCAGATCGGGGATATTTAACTGTTCCGGACAACGGGGCAGACAGTCCCCGCACGAGGTACAGCGGTTGCCTTTGACACCCCAAAACCAGTGTCCGGCGTTTTCAAACATAGCGTAGCGGTACTTACCGAAGTCTGTCATATTGTAGGCAACAGCAAGATTCCGCAACCGCAAGACTTCCGGAATGTTGATGTTTTCCGGGCATGGAAGGCAGGCATAGCATTGGCTGCACTTGTCCTTTCCCAAAACATCATCTTGATGGGTTTGCAAACGCTCTAAAATCTGCAATTCTAAAGATGTTAGAGGGAAATCTCTGTCTGCAACGCTCAGAGGCTCACTCAGTTCTGCTGGATTAGCGGCACCCAAGCTGAGGGTAGTAATGCGGGGGTCGCTCAACAAAAACCGATAGTTGAGCTCTAGGGGCGACAAAGGATGACATAAATCTTTCAAGGTTGGCGGTGGTGTGTAGAGGCGTCCTCCTTTATCAGCTGGTGATATGATAAATACCCCCATATCTTTTTGGTGAGCCAGTTCGACTGCTGCGGCATTCCGCTGCCAAAAATAGTAATAATGTAGATTGACAAATTCAAATAAATCTGTATTTATAGTTGCCAGAATTAAGTCTAAGGAGCCGTGGGTAGAGAAGCCAACGTGTCGCACCTTACCGTCCCTAACAGCTTCTTGTATAGCTTTTATACAACCGTTCTGTACCCATTCTAAGTGTTCCCACGTATTCAAACCATGAATTGCCAGACAATCTATGGAGTCTAGTTTGAGGTTTTTCAGAGACTGTTCGATCGACCGACTCATAGCGTCCGGGTCAGGTGTGGGTGGAACTTTGGTGGTGATGCAGAGCCGATCGCGCGGCAGCGCCAACCCAGATCTGAGCGCTGCCCCAAGATACTCCTCACTTTTGCCGTATCGGCTAGCGGTTTCCAAGTGATTGATTCCCAATGCCACAGCGTACTGCACAGTTTGCCTGGTAATATACTCTGAGTCCAAGCAACGCATCGTGCCCAGAGAAAACACCGAGAGGTGCAAATTCGTCTTGCCGAACCGTCGATATCGCATCTGCCGATTTTAGATTTTAGATTTTAGATTTTAGATTTTAGATTTTGAGGTTGCCACGGTTAGTCTAGAAACTCAAGCGCGATTCTAGATGAATCCAAAATCCAAAATTATTGTATTTCTAGGCTTCGCCATTACTGAAGCCACCGCGCTGGATAAAATCCTCCGGTCTAATTTTATCGACAAATTCCCGGAAAGCTCTCCTTTCAGCCTCATCAGCTTCTCGATCGACAGGAATAGAAGCATCGGCAACTACTTCTTCCATCACCCAAATGGGAGTGCGAGTGCGAAGGGCGATCGCGATCGCATCGCTGGGACGAGCATCAATCTCTTTTTTGACCTCGCCCTGTCGTACAGTCATAATGGCGTAGAACGTATTGTCTTGTAGCGAATGAATGATAATCCGCTCCAAGGTCATACCCCAAGTTTCTAACAGATTGACAAAAAGGTCGTGGGTGAGGGGCCGAGGAGGGGTTTGGTTTTCCAGGGCACCAATAATTGACTTGGCCTGATCCTGACCGATATAAATTGGCAGAGCCCGTCGGTCTGTCGAATCTTTCAAAAGCACTATTGGGCTGCGTGTGATTGCATCCAGTGCAATTCCAGCGACTTTCATTTCAATCATCGGCTTGGCCTCTAAAATACCTTGGGCAAAGGGTGGTTAAAGTTAAAGGATAAACTGGTACTGGGCAGCTGTGGACAGAGACCGAGTACTTATGTTTCTTAAGACTAAATCGATTGACCGACCGTAGGCAGTCAAGACTCGGTTAAGTCAACCGATGCTATTTAAGTAAGAGGGTCTTTACATCCCAGTATGCCCTGACTTGAAGCCGATTCTAACTAGAGATCCCGCAATTCGCTCGAAAACTTAGACTTTCCCTCTGGGAAAATAGTTGCATCAGCGGGAAAATAAACCAGATTGTGCAAAAAGCGATTTTTTGAGCTAAAAAACGGTGTTTACAGGATTAATCCAAAGTCTAGGAACGATTCATCTGCAAGCAGAAGACAAATTACGGATATATTGCTCTGGCAAGGCAGCAGATCCGATTTTGCAGGATCTGGCGATGGGCGACAGCGTGGCTGTGGATGGGGTTTGCCTGACCGTGGAGGAGATTTTGCCAGCAGGGTTTGTCGCAGATGCTTCGCCGGAAACACTGCGCCGGACGACGTTGGGAGGAAAGATAGAAGAAGATGCTTGGGTAAATCTAGAAACGGCTGTACGGGTAGGCACTAAACTCGGCGGCCATTTTGTCACCGGTCACGTAGATGGTATTGGTTGCCTGCAAACTGTGGAGCTTGCCGGCAATTCCTGGGAGATGAGTTTTACAGCGCCTGAGTCGATCGCCCGTTACATTGTCCTGAAAGGCAGTATTGCCGTCAATGGTATCAGCTTGACCGTGGCAGATTGTAACTCAGCTGGCACTTGGTTTAAAGTGGCTGTGATTCCCCATACCTTTACCCAAACCAATCTCTCCCATCTCAAAATCGGCAGTTGGGTGAATTTAGAAGGAGATATTCTGGGCAAATACATCGAAAAATTGCTGCTTTCCCGTTCCAATGCCGTTTTTGCACATCAAGACGAAATTACACCAGCTTTCTTGAGCGAACACGGTTATCTTTGAGGGGCTAGGGGTTAGCGGCTAGGGGCTAGGGAAGAGCGAAACGGAAAAGGGAAAATCTTAATTCCCCCACTCCCCCGTTCCCCCACTCCCCCGCTCCCTCTTCACCTATGGCTTATGGGGCAGAATGGGAACTTCAGGTAAACGGTAAGCAGACTCTTGGGTTACCCAAATGGGGAGTTCCGGCGGTCGGAAGTTAACTTGTTGGGCAGAAGTTAACCGATCGTTGGTTTGCACAGTCCTAGATAGCGACGCTTCATAGGGTGGTGTTTTAAGTACGGGAATCCCAGGGAACTGGGAATTAATCGGCTTCGCGCTAGATAAGGGTACTTCCTCAGTTGGTGTGTTGAGTACGGGAATCGGAGGTAACTGGGAATTAATTGGTCTAGTGCTAGATAGGGGTACTTCCTCAATTAGTGTTTGAAGTACCGGAATCCGAGGTAACGGTAAGTTTATAGGCCGAGCGCTCGATAGAGGAACTTCCTCAGTTAGTGTTTGAAGTACCGGAATCCGAGGTAACGGTAAGTTTATAGGCCGAGCGCTCGATAGGGGAACTTCCTCAGTTGGTGTTTGAAGTACTGGAATCCGAGATAACTGGGAATTAATCGGTTGAGAGATCGATCGCGGCGCTTCATAGGGTAGTGTGTTATCTACTGGAATCCGAGATAACTGGGAATTAATCGGTTGAGAGATCGATCGGGGAACTTCATCAGTTGGTGTGTTAAGTACCCGAATTGGCGGTAACTGAGAATTAATCGGTTGAGCGCTGGATAAAGGTACTTCAGGTGATGGCACATTGCGTATCCCACTTTCCGGTAATTCAGTGTCGTTGGATTGCTGTTCCGGTAACGGCATCAGGGATGGCGGCGTGTTGGGTATTGGGACTTCGGGTAACTGGGAATCGGTTAATTCGTTTCCAGATGGAGGCAACTGTGGTGGAGAGTTAGGTATGCCGCTCTGAGGTGGCTGGGAGTAAGCTTGTGGGGGTTCGGGTACTTGGTTCTCCGTTTGTTCGGGCTTGATTTCCTCTGTGAGTTGGTTAGGCTTCAAGGCTTTGACTAATTGAGCCAAGCCATACTCCAGTTGAGCGCGTGGGTCCATCGCAATCCACCCTTCGGGTGTTTTTTCCCGCACTTCAAAGTGGAGATGAGGGCCGGTTGAGTTGCCTGTGCTGCCTACGAGACCGATCGCACTTCCCTGTTGAACCCATTCTCCTGGTTTGACTAAAATTTCTGAGAGGTGACCGTAACGGGTTTCTTGAGTGTCGTTTTTATGACGGACAATGATGGATAAGCCGTAGCCGCCTAAGAAGTCTGCGATCGCTACTCTGCCGGCATGAGCGGCTAAAACAGGGGTTCCCATTGGCGCACCTAAGTCTGTCCCGGTGTGGAAGCGACGATCTCCGCTGATGGGATTAATTCGCCAGCCAAACACGGAGGTTATTTGGGCGGGAACAGCTAGGGGAAAGGCGATCGGTAGTTTGCTATTTCCAGATTCGGCTGGGGATGTTTGGGGTTGTTTGTAGTTGTAGCTTAATGTTGGATTGGGAAGCGTTTCATTACCTGTTATCTCGGTATCTATTTGGTTTTGACGGCTTGTGTTGGGAGGGTTACTAAAACTATTTTGTCTGCCCAAAGCAACATTTCCGGAGTCGATCTTGGCCGGACTGATATTGATATGTCCAATTGTTGGCGGCGTTACCTCTTGAGGCTTGGGTTTCCAGGCGGTTCGATCGTGTTGAGGCTGACGTTTTTTTCGAGATGAAGAAGAGAGGCGATCTTTTTGGGAAGAGCGCTGCGAACGGCTGAACTTGTAAAGTGACTGTTCTTCGTTCTGTTGCGCTGAGGGCAAACGGCTGATTCGATAAGAACGGGGTTGTTCCTCGTTTTGTGGTGTTAAGCGCAAACGACTAATTCTGTTTTGACGCGGCTGTTCTTCGTTTTGAGCTATTGAGGGTAAACGACTGATTTGATAAGAACGGGGTTGTTCTTCGTTTTGAGGCGTTGAGCGCAAACGGCTGATTCTATATTGACGGGGTTGTTCTTCGTTCTGAGGTGCGGAACGCAAACGGCTGATTCTATATTGACGAGGTTGTTCCTCCCTTTGGGGTGTTGACCGCAAACGATTAATTCTTTGGGAACGTTGCTGTGGCTCAGTTTCAATGGGACGGGGCAGGCGGCTTAAGTAGTAGGAACGCGGACGCGGTGAGGGATTAGTTTGAGTCGCTCGCGCCACCCGCAGTTGAGAGGAACGGGGTGAGCGATCGGTTTGAGTCGCTCGCGCTACCCGACTTTGGCGATAAGAACGCGCTAATCGCTCGCTGCGAGGAGAACGTGTCACGCGACTCGTTTCGTAGGAACGGGATGAGCGTTCGGTGCGATCGATCCGCGCTACCCGATTTTGGCTGTAGGAACGGGATGAGCGTTGGGTTTGTTCGACCCGCGCGACGCGACTTTGGCGGTAAGAACGAGATGAGCGTTGGGTTTGTTCGACCCGCGCTAGGCGATTTTGGCGGTAAGAACGAGATGAGCGTTGGGTTTGTTCGACCCGCGCGACGCGATTTTGGCGGTAAGAACGAGATGGGCGTTCGCTTTCGTAACCCACGCGATCGGTCTGGTAGGAACGGGGAATATCTCGTATTCTTTGACGCCGAACAGTGGTGTACCTATTGCTGGCGACAGCAGTTCTTCTGACGCTAGTTCTCACGGATGCCGCTGGGCCACCGCAGCGACTGCCTGCAACTCCTCTATTTCCGTAAACTGTTTGACAACCTGTGGAACGTTCCGACAGCACAACAGAGCTAGGAGGTGAGTAGGCGCGAGCGGTTGATTCCCGTCTCCTTGTGGCACCGAGGCTGTAATCGGTTGGGTCAATGTAAGAGTTCCCCCCGATCGATTGCGAGCTTCTTGCCCTTCCTCCTACTCGCGATCGCGGCGTCGCTCCGGCACGAGAGCGTCTTCTATTTACTGGTGCGGCTTGTCTGGGAGGTTCCGGTGCGGGGTCTGCCGATACGGCTTTGGGCATAATATCGGGAATTTGAGCGATGACAAAGGCATCGGATGATGTTTGATTTTTTGCCCAAACTATGCTACCACTCAAAAGTCCTAAACCGCTGACGCAACCAATTCCCTGTACCAACAGGAAACGATGCCAAAAGCTGATGCCTGCGCTTCTTTGGGAGGGGTTGGGATCGTGCCCGGTCGATCGAGCTGCGGTTGTGTCAATTTGCCGATCTTCTGTAGACGAATAGTTTAGTTGCTTGTCGGGATAAACTGGTTCCACCATCTCCATCACACCGTTATTTTGTTCAACACTTTTAATATAGGGATTGGTCTCGGTCAGGATTTCAGATTTCGGATTTGAGATTGCAGATGAAATTTTTGGCATCTGCAATTACCCATTAGCCATTTCCCAGTCCCATTTCTCCATAGCCCAGACTGATTGTACCGGGCTGGAGGCAAATTTCTGAAGAGGGAGCAGTCCCCGTTGGGTGCAGGCAAACTCGCAAGTCGCCATCGACAGAAACACCCACGACTACTCCTGAGCGTCCGTTGACTTCGATCGATCGCCCGATGCTTGTGAGTAGATTTTGGTAAAACGGCAACACGGAATCTATGCCTTTTTGTTGCCAGTAATGGTATCCAGACATTAATCCTACTAGAGTAATAGCGGCTAATGTTTCTAATGAAAGCGTTGGGCTGGGATGATTGGCGAGAAAAGATACTAGATTAATGCCGTTTTCTGGAACTTGGTTAGTCAAGTTAATGCCCACGCCAACTACTGCTTTGCTAATGCGCCCTCTGTTTACCCTGGTTTCGGTAAGTATGCCGCCCAACTTGCGCCCTGAAAGTATTAGGTCGTTGGGCCACTTGAGGGAGACTGGTAGGTCGTACTCGCGCAAAATCGTCGCAATTCCCCAAGCTCCGCACATAGTCAGTTGTCTAGCCTGCCGAGCGGCTACGTTGGGAGTTAAGGCCACAGATAAGTATAATCCACCGGCAGAAGAATGCCACTGTCGTCCCCACTGTCCTCGTCCGGCTTGTTGCTCAATGGCGATGACTGTGGTGCCTTCTCCAGATCCGAGAGCGAGCAATTCCCACAGCTTTTCATTAGTTGAGGGCAGAGTTTCAAAAAGATGAAGTGAAATATCTGGGTGTTGACTTTGTGAAAGGTTGACAAGCGATCGCTCTTGTGCGACAGAGTGATTTCGCACTGACTCAAGTGCTGCTGCAAACTGTTGCCGATCGAATTCCACGATGTCAAATTTATGCACAATCGTGGCTTAGGTTAGCATAGAATTCATTGTGATTTTGCAAAGTTTTGTAGCCGGCGTGATTCCTCCACACACGACTGAACCCGAACTGAAAAATTCGAGCGATGCTATTCACTCCTGGGAATGGCGCACTTGGGAAGGTTTGCCCTATCTTACCTGTAGCCTTCTGGAATCTTGGTCGCACGGTTTTTTTACGCAACAGTTTTCGCCTCGCTATCCGGTGGAATTTGTGGCGGCGCTACAGCCAGATGCTCAAGTTTATCGGGCGAAGCAGGTACACGGCAATATTGTTCTGACACCTTCGGAAATTGAACAGTTTGTCAATTCTGCGGTTACAGAAGAAACGCTCCTGCCGTCGGCAGATGGTATTGTGAGCGATCGGGCACTACAGGCGGTGTGGGTTTGTACGGCTGATTGTACGCCGGTTTTGATTGCCGATGAAAAAACCGGACAGGTGGCGGCGGTTCATGCAGGTTGGCGCGGTACTGCACAGAGGATTGTACCGCAGGCGATCGCACGTCTTGTTGCCCAAGGTAGCCAACTCGAAGACCTTCGCATTGCGATGGGGCCTGCGATCGCAGGTGAGGTTTATCAAGTTTCGACAGAAGTTGCTGTTGAAGTAGGAGTGAGCATTATACCACAAAAAGAAACAAATGAAGTTATTTTGTCTGCTTTGCTGGAGATACCCAATGCACCGATATTGCCAGATCCGGAAGAGGGAAAAGTGCGGTTGGATGTGCGACGGGTGAACGAGTTGCAATTGCTACAGATGGGGATAAGTGGAGAACGGATTGCGATCGCACCTTATTGTACATATCAGCAACCGGAATATTTCTTTTCCTATCGCAGAAATAAGTTGAAAAATGTGCAGTGGTCGGGAATAGTGAGTAAATAAAATAGGAAAAAGCCATCTTAACTTAACATCGGATGCAGTTTGATAACTTATGTAAGTATCTGGCAGAAAAATATCCCGATCGCTTTGCGAGTTGGTTATTAGGACAACCGACAACTAGGGTAGAAGTGTTAAAAACTGAATTAAGTTTAGAACCTATTCGGGCTGATTCAGTAACACTTTTACGCACTCAATCAGAAATTCTGCATTTAGAATTTCAAGTGCAAGTCCCAACTGGTAAACCGATGCCCCTGCGGATGCTAAATTATTGGGTGCGACTTTATTGGCAATATAATCTGCCAGTAACGCAGGTGCTAATCTGGCTGCAACAAATGAATAATCCAGCCGTGTTTGAGAATGAGTTCCGCCAGGGATTAACCAGTCATGGATATCAAGTAATTCGGATGTGGGAACAATCCCCAGAACCATTATTACAAGATCCGGGGTTGCTACCAATGGCTGTTTTGGCAGCTGCCGATGATGCGGCTGGGTTGCTGAATCGCGTAGCATCAGAAGTAGGTAAGATAGAGTCAATTGTCCAACGCCAGGAAATTTCGGCTTCTACCGAAATTTTAGCTGGTTTGAGGTTTAACAGAAATTTGATTCGCAATCTTTTCCGGGAGGGAATTATGCGGGAATCGGTGATTTATCAAGATATTTTGCAAGAAGGAAGACAACAAGAAGCACTAGCGATGGTGATGCGTCCGCTGACGCGCCGCTTTGGTGTGCTGTCACCTGAGTTACAAGGACGCATTCAAGCTTTATCTGTTGCACAGTTGGAGGATTTGATTGAAGCGTTGTTTGATTTTTCGGATGTTTCTGATTTGGTGAATTGGTTGGAGGAAAGGCGGGGGATTTAAGGATGTAGGGACACAGCATTTGCAATATTTGGATAAGGGATAAAATATTAACTATGCCGTGTCCCTACTATTTTTAAATGGGGAAAATTCATTTAAACGCGATATATATAATATATTCGTTCCATCGCACCAGATCCTTACCAAGCGAACATCGCGTTCAAAGTTATGATGAACAGGATAAAAAATAAAGTTATCAATATCGATATTAGCAGCAATCATTACAGGCTTGAAAGACTCGATGACAGGAAATATTATGAACTTTGGAAAAATAGCCTTGCCATCGCCGATGATTATGGATTTTATATAGATTTTTATCTTTATTTAAGAGACAGAGCCGAAAGTTTAAATCTTGCCCAAATCTATGTTACACTAGAAAAATTATGCGGAGAAAGCGGCAAATTTTTTGACGATTGGAAAGGATCGTTTTCCTTCCCATTTTTTCTAGAAGTGAGTAAAGCCGGACATGAATTTGATTACTTGCTGAATATCTACGACCACAGAGGCTCTGTGAATTTCGGAATTCGCAAACAATTACAGCCTCACGATAGCTATGACGCAAGGGTAATTCATCAACCGTTTCCAGAAGAATTCTCCCGGCAAGATATCAATGAATTTATCACCTACTTTTATGGTTATCTCCAGGGATATTTTGAAGAGATAAAAAGCAGCTATTCGCAATTTTTTTTCAAGCGAATAGATTCTAATTGCATCTTATTTGGATATAAAGATGGTAATTTCTTTGAAGAGCATTATGACGACCATGAAGAATACACTCGATCTTTGAAATTATTAGAAACTTTTTTATTATAGATTGAATTGATTGTTAAATATGAAATATCTGATTTGTAATTAAAAATCAAATTACGGGTGTTTAGGTTATTGCAAAAGAAGTGCGATCGCAAATCTAACAAAACATGATACCCATCACTCGAAACTACAAATCCGTGAGCAATCTTGCCTTTATCATAATAAAAGTCAGAACATTTTCTTATCTATAAATAATATCTGCTTACTTTTCTAGAAAGAGTTCATACAGAGTTATTTAACTTCAAAGCTACAGGAATGAGTGTGATGGAATTAAGCCATCGTGGCCATATTGCTTTTAAACTTGTACAACTATAAATAATCTAACATTATTTAATATTTTTTAATAAAATATGCTAAAATAGCAGTTACAATTTAAATTTGAATCAACTGCAATTTTCCTTATGTCAATGTTAGAGCAATCCCCACAAATTGTCACAAAAGAATCAAATTTGCTGGCAAACGCGGCTATATTAGTAGCTGTTATCATTTGTACCTTCACACCAATATTGATGCGATTTTGCCAAACCGAAATCGGACCAGATGCGATCATCTTTAACCGCTACTGGATAGCCACAACAGTTTTACTATTATGGCATGGCTTGGCAGCTGCACGCCGCTTTTGGATTAAATCTCCAAATCTGTCTAGTCAACTTGATGAGGAGAAATCCCTGGCAATACCTTATACTAATCAGACAATATTCTTATTATTATTATCAGGATCTTTTCTAGCTGCGATGTCGGTTTTATGGTCATGGTCTCTGACTCAGACTAATGTTGCCAACTCTGCATTGATTCATAATTTCTCCATTTTTTTTACTACAATAGTGGGCTGGTTGTTTTTCAAAAAACGCTTTCATAAAAACTTCTTGATGGGTACTGCTATAGCTATAGGGGGAATGATTTTACTTGGATTAAATGACCTGAAATTAGAAACTGACAACATCCAAGGAGATCTTGTTAGCCTAGTCTCTAGTATGGTATTTGGGGCGTATTTAATGACTGTAGAAAGAGTGAGATCTCAAGTGAGTGCTGACACCACAATTCTCTGGTGTTACGGGTTAGGAGTTATTCTAACTTTACCGATTGCTTTAATTAACCAAGAGCAACTATTCCCCATATCGTGGCAAGGGTGGTATGGTCTTATTCTTTTGGGGATTAATGGTATGCTAGTACATTTTTTAACAATATATAGTATTCAGAAATTATCTGCATCTTTTGTGGCTCTAGTTTTTTTGCTAGAACCAATTTTGACAGGTATGTTTGCTTGGTGGATATTTGGAGAAACATTAGCTTGGCTCAATTTATTGGCATTTGCTGTAATTTTAGTGGGGCTGTATTTCGCGGTATCTAGTCCATTGGTTGCGATCGATTTTGAGGATAATTAAGTACGGAAGAGCGATCGAGGTTGAGATTCCCCACACTTGAATCACCTTAATTGAAAAATAATTCGATGGATTCCAAACCTTCACTGAGAAGGAACTCGGAATTGTGATTAACGAAAGCACTCAGAAGGCTAATAGCGAAAGTCCACTCAAGTGGACTGAAGAAATAAAATATGTATTCAGTCGGATTTATCCGACTTTCGCTATGAAGCGGGGAATTGATGACCCGTCGGGTGATGGCAACTGATGCAAGATTTTTGTCGGTGATTTCCAAATGCGATCGCGCAGCTGACGAACGGTATATCGGTCTCATTCCGGTAATCGCTGTAATCGATCTGGTGTCGGAAAACCCGAACCTCCATCTGACAAAGTTTGAGCCAGAACTGGGTTCGCGTTCGGTAGGCTAGCAACTGCTACCACCGTTAGAATAACCAGTAAGCATTGATTCGCAGGTGGCACACCCATTTATGCAATCCTCACATTATTTTTACTTAAAACGGTTAATTATAATCATTTGTTGTTAATTTGTCTTTGACAGGCTGTCAAACATAAAGTACCTTGATTTAAGATTCTTTATAATTAATCTCAGAGTCCGAAAATTAAGCTCTGGTAAAGCTATATAACTTACTTTTATCACTAAAATAAGCCGGAAAGCTCTTGACAGTAATTAAGTAAAATATTAGGATTGATGCTGAACCAAGATAAGTAGTCCTGTCAGTAAAATATCAGGTAGGCAAAATGAAAGAGAACAAGAAAGTGCTTCTCTTCACCGAAATCGTTGCTAAAAAAACAGCTTCGAGCGACGGTGGAAGCGAAGCACAGTTCGTTCGCAGCCGTCAAAAGTTTACTAAGTTTGCTAAACTCGGCGCATAATTACATAATGCCTACTAAGTCCAAAACGTTTAGATTTGTGGACTAAACGCGATGGAGATAACACAGGTAACTTAGTTAAAAAGGCATCTGTGCAGATACAGATGCCTTACTTTTTTCATATCAAGTTTCACCATACAATATCGAAATTTTCTACAGCATAATCAACGAAAGTCTTAAAAAACTTTGTCAAAATTGATGATGATGCGGATATAGTTATGATAACCAGCAAGACTTATCGGCTCTTCCGTACTTAGTGTGCCAAATCATTAGTTTTTTGGTACCCTAAACCCAAGCTGGCTGCGATTTCAAGGCGATCGCACTTGTACTGTAATGCGATAGGGCAAACTTTGGATGTAAATAATCTCAAAGCCTTACGGGACAAAGCCTTGAGGATAAATTTAAGTTAAATTAGCACACTAAGTAGGGAAGAGCCGCTCTTTTGAAGCAGATCGTAGAAAACGTTCGCTTGAGCGGAGATAAGGTCACTTTTGATACAATCGTAAAAGCTTGTCAGATTACGAAGCTGACTGCTCGATCTCTAAGTTTAGTCTTCTTTAAAAAAAAATTGTAATTCACAAGTTTTTCACTTTTTTCATCTATCTTAAGGTATAGTTATTCAGTGGCCTGAAAAAACATACAAAGAGCGTCAGAAAAATTACTGCTTAGCTCTGACGTTCTGTAAAAACGGTAATTGGATAACCACTATATTCTGGAGGAGTTTTTTACCAGTGCTGTGCAGTCTGAAAAATTTCCCAGCTACGATCGGTCGATCGCAAACGAGGGATGTGTCTGATAGTACAGTACTTCTAGTTAAACTTCCGGATAGAAGAACGCTGCTATCCAGGGTGCATCTACAACATTGCTTGAATAAAAGCGTTGATTAGCCTTCAGTTATCAACTTAGAAACTGGAACAATGACACTATTAATATTAGCATCTTCAACAACTGCTTACTTTTTTTCAGGGTTAGTTTGTTACTTTGCTTCATTAGGCAATGACAAATGTGTTTTTCAATCTAATGACAAGCTTTTGTTCAAAGGATCGACTAAACTTTGGATAGCCGCTTTTTGGCCTGTTTGGATCGTCAAGGAAATTGAAAAATAAAATCAGGCAAGATTATCGGTTGGGTGGGAAAACAAAACTCGACTTATCAGACTAAGTTGTTGGGTAAAGCTATGCACAAACATACAAATAGATGAGCTAAAGCGATCGCAATCGTCACGTCACAGCGATTTTGAGAAGCGGTATTACCAAATGCGCTTAGATAGCTTAGGGACGTTGCGGTTGTTGCCAAAGAAGGGCGATCGCCAATCTAACAAAAGTATGATATCAATCACCCAAACTACAAATCTGTTAGCAATCTTGCCTTTCTCATAATAAAAGTGAGGACAGTTTCTTCTCTAGAAATAATATCTGCTGTAATTTCCATCCCTGGTTGTACGGGATACTGAATATCGCCCTTCAGCAAATAAGCTTTTTCTGGCTGAATAGTGACTTCGTAGTAGGGGGAATTATTGTTTTGAGATGTAATAGCATCGGGAGCGATCGCACTCACTTTTCCTTGCAAAACGCCGTAATCTGTATAGGCGTATGCAGAAACTCGCAGCAGGGACTTTTGACCCAGAGTGATTTTAGCAATATCTTCAGCCGCAACGCGAGCTTTGATGACAATCGGGGCATTACTGGGAGAAATTTGGGCAATTGCTTCGCCCGATCGCACAGTTTGACCGGCGTTTCGCAGATACAATTGTAGAATTGTGCCATCTGCTGGCGAACGCACAATGCTTTTTGTCAGTTCGGTTTCGATTTGCTGGATTTCTTTGCGATCGCGATTAATTTGATTTTCGATTTCGATGCGGCGCTGAATCAAAGCTTCTCGTTCTTTTTTCAACGTAGCTAAAGTTGCTTCACCTTTAGCTTTTTCTTGGGCAATTCGCTGTTGGGCGATCGCAATTGGTGCTTTAGTAGGGTTGAGTGCAGTTTTAACTGCTTGCAATTTGGCAGCAGCTACTTCCACAGATTGTTTTTGTCTTTCAACGGTTTGTGCTTGTCCTTCAATCGCTTTTTTTTGCGCTTCAATGGCTGCTTTTTGTCCCGCAACAGTTTGTTCTTGCTGCTGAACTGCTAGTTCGTTTTCCTCCAACCTATCTTTAGAAATTGCTCCCGATTCTGCCAATGGCTTATAGCGATCGCGCCTGGAAATGGCAGATTTTAAGTTGGCTTCTGCTCCTTTTAAATTAGCGTCTGCTGAAAGCAAATTCGCCTGCTCTCTTTGCAATTCTTCTTGAGCTTTTTGCAACTCTGCCTGGGCTATTTTTAAGTTTGCTTCCGCTTGTTGCACTTCACTGGCAGTGGTAATTTGACGATCGCGATATTCCCTTTCGTTGCGCTCTAAATCTGCTTGTGCGGAAGCGATAGTACGTTCCGTACCGTTACTTTCAGCTACTAGCTGGTTTTGCAGGGAGTTTAGTTGAGCGGCGATCTGAGCGAGTTGCAGTTGATTTTGTTGAATACTGCCGATCAGTTGGCTTTTTTTAGTTTGCACTTGGGAGTCGTCGATAGTAGCGATCGCATCTCCTTCTTTTACCGCCATATTTTCTGTCACAGAAATGCTTTTGACCGTTCCTTCCGTTGCTGCTTGAACTATCCGCACTTCTCCAGAAGGACGAACTGTGGCGGGAGCCTTTACGGTCACATTGTACTCAGTAACGGCAGCAAGAGCGAAAGCCGCGCCAACAGTTCCCACCAAAAACAGCCCCCCTAGCGTTGTCCACCTGCCTATAGGAGGGAGAAACTCATCGCTAGTAACTGGGCGAAGAAATTCGGGATTGCGATCGCTAAACATATAGCTAGGGCGTTGGGGTTAGGGTGTCGGGCGTCGGATCGAGAGTTTCAGGAATTAACAACATCCTAACTCTGGCAGTTGCTATATCAGATCAAAAAACAACTCTTATTCCCACTGAAGGGCCGTAATACAGTGTATCGCCACTCATATCCAGCCTGCCAAATTCACCGGACTCAGCAAAATCCCTAAACTGTCTGGGAGCTAATGCCAAGCCATATAAATACACTAAATTAAACCCAGCGGTTAAGCTAACGTTGGGAGTAACCTGCCAGTTAGCAGAGATACTTCCCTCCACAACAGGAGAAAGTCCCCATTCACTTTTAACTCCTTTAATTCTTTCTAATAACTCTCCCGTATCAAAATCGTAGGCGCTAATAGTACTTGACTGATCGCCATTGTTGGCAAACACACCTGCTTTCGCTCCCAAGCCTATACTAAAGTTACGACTTACTCCAATATTGGCGTTGCCTCCTATTTGAAAACCAAACAAGTTATTTCTAGTCTCGATGTTGTAATCTCCTGTGGGATAAGCTCGCAGACCTTCTTCCGGAAAAGCCGCCGCACCAAATGTCGCTAAGTTAAATTTTTCTGGAGCGCTGATATACCGCACTCCCACCAACCAAGAGGGGCGAAAATTATTGGATGAAGCGACTTCTTTGTGATAATTAACCTCAAAGTTGTAGAGGTTAGCGCTGTAATCGAGCTGGTGTTCGTAACTGAGAAGAAAAGCCTGACTGATAGCGAAACTACCATTTCCTAGACCTAGAGGCGGCTCTTGATTAAGAATGTTAATTTTGTCTCCCAGAGACTCGCTAGGGTCAAGTATCGGCGTATCGTCGGTCGGTACTTCCACAACAACATCGCTGGGCAGACCGGGCTCAGGAGAAACAAGCGTAGCTGATGAACTGTATTCTTGCAAACCAAAGAAAGAAAAACTGATACTATCTTTGCGATCGCGACTGTAGCCTACTGTAATTCTAGTTCCCAACTCGTAGTCAAAAGCTACATCGTCAGTACGTAAAGTACCTCCTCTCTCAGGAGAACCTGTTTCTGCGACGCTCAGGTCTACAACTTCTGAAGTTAAGATACCTCGCGGGATGGTGCGATTGAGGAATAGCGCTTCCGCCTGCACGTACCATCGCTGTGGTGCGATCGAATTCGATCGAGTTGTTTCGCTTTGCGCTATTGCTTGAGATCTCAAGGTAGGATTGGTAGGATTTGTCGGAAAAATAGAGCCAGTATTATTACCCTCTGGCAACAAATCTGCCGCTTTATAGGAAAATTTCTCGGATTCTAGAAGCTCAATTTCAGCTTCTATTAAGGCTGCTTGTAGCTGTTCGAGTTGGATGGGAACAGTTGAATCATCATTCAAATAACTCTCAGCCAGAATTGGCTGTGCGTTCTCAGGCTCCGTTTGCAATATACCAGAACCTCGATCGGACACGGTTTGAGCGAGAACCGGGTTGACGTTCAGTAGGCTAGCAACTGCTAGCGCTGTTGGAATACCGAATAGGTATTTTCTCGTCGGTGACACACCCATTTATTCAATCCTCACATTCTTATTAGTTAGAACCGTTTATTATAATCATTTGTTGTTAATTTGTCTTTGACAAGCTGTCAAACATAAATCTAGTTGGTTTAGGATTCTTTATGATTAAGCTGGAAGCGCCAGAATTAAGGTCTGGTAAAGGGATATGCCCTACTTTTCCGAGAAAAACAAGCATTAAACCTCTTGACACTAATTGAGCCAAGCTATTAGTATTAATGCTGAAGCAAGATCAGTAGTTCTGTCAGTAAAATCAAAGGTAGACAAAATGAAAGAGAACAAGAAAGCACCTCTCTTCACCGAAATCGAAGCTAAAGAAGCTGCTTCTATCAACGGTGGATGCGAAGCACAGTGTGTTCACAGCCGTCAAAGTGTTACCAAGCTTGGTAAGCGCGGCTCATAATTACAGGATGCCTGCTAAGTCGAAAACGTTTAGATTTGTGGACTAAACGCTATAAAGAGAAATCAGGTAACTTAGCTAAATAGGCATCTGTGGAGATACAGATGCCTTACTTTTTGCATATCAATTTTCACCATGCAATATCCAAATGTTCTACAGCATAATGAAGAAGACTGTGGAGCTGCCTGCATTGCTTCTATTGCTAAAAAATACGGACGTACCTTTGCGATTAACCGCATCCGGGAAGCTGTAGGTACTGGGCAACTGGGGACGACATTGCTGGGGTTAAAACAGGGTGCAGATGCACTGGGTTTCAATGCTCGCTCAGTGAGAGCTTCACCGGAAATTTTAGACAGAATTAAAGAAGCACCCCTGCCAGCAATTATTCACTGGAAGGGGTATCACTGGGTTGTTTTGTACGGTAAGCGGGGCAGAAAGTATGTAATTGCCGATCCCGCAGTTGGTGTTTTGTACCTTTCCAAGAAGCAGTTAACGGAATGCTGGACGGATTGGGTGATGCTTTTAGTAGAGCCAGATCCGGTTCGGTTTTCCGAGCAACCTAACGATAAGGTAGGTGGTTTTGGGCGTTTTTTCAAGCCGATTTGGGCTTACCGAGGCATTTTGGCGGAAGCGCTGCTCATCAACTTTGTCTTGGGTTTGCTTTCCATCGCTTTACCTTTTTTAATCCAAATCTTAACTGATGATGTGTTGGTGAGGGGCGATCGCAAGCTGCTTGGGGGTGTAGCGATCGCAGTTGTAGCGATGAACCTCATCGGCAGCTGTTTGGGATTAGTGCAATCTAACCTCGTCGCACACTTTGCACAACGTCTGGAATTAAATTTAGTTTTGCAATTCGGACGACAAATTCTGCGCTTACCCCTCAACTACTACGAATCGCGTCGCAGCGGCGAAATTGTCAGTAGATTGCGAGATATTCAACAAATTAATCAGCTAGTTTCTCAAGTAGTTATCGGTTTGCCCAGTCAGTTGTTTATTGCGCTTGTTTCCTTGGGATTCATGGTATTTTACTCCTGGAAACTGGCAATCTGTAGCTGTTTAATTGCACTGTTGACGATCCTAACGCCGTTGTTTCTACTTCCCACCCTGCAACAAAAAGTTCGCAACTTATTAGTACTGGAAGCGGAAAATCAAGGGGTTTTAGTCGAAACATTCAAAGGAGCGCTGACGTTGAAAACTACCTCATCTGCCCCGCAATTTTGGTCAGAATTGCAAAGCCGCTTCGGTCGCTTAGCCAACGTCAGCTTCCGCACTATTCAAATTGCGATTATCAACAAAACTTTTTCCGAACTAATTTACGGTCTAGGTGTAATTGGCTTGCTTTGGTTTGGCAGTAGCTTAGTAATTCAAGAAGAGTTAACTATTGGACAGCTATTGGCGTTTAACGCCATGAATGGTAATTTTCTCGCATTCATTATCATTACAATTGGATTTGTAGAGGAATTCACGCGAGTAAAAACGGCGACCGAGCGGATCGGAGAAGTCATAGATGCGACCCCAGAAGAGCGAGGAAAGTCTCAAAAAAACTTTGTCAAAATTCCCGATGATGCGGATATCGTTTGCACAAATCTGAATTTTCACCATACAGGTAGAGTTGAGTTACTAGAGGAATTTTCTGTCAATATTCCCGGCGGTAAAGTTGTGGCGATTATCGGTAAATCTGGCTGCGGCAAAAGTACCATAGCCAAACTAATTGCCGGTTTGTATCAACTTCAATCTGGCAATATTCGGTTTGGTAATTATAACCAGCAAGACCTCTCGCTGGACTGTTTGCGACAACAGGTTGTCCTCGTTCCTCAAGAAGCACATTTTTGGAGTCGATCGATCGTGGAAAACTTTCGCTTGAGTGGAGATGCGGTCACTTTTGATACGATCGTCAAAGCTTGCCAGATTGCCGAAGCTGACTATTTTATCAGTAACCTGCCGGATAAATATCAAACTATATTGGGTGAATTTGGCGCGAATCTGTCTGGCGGACAACGACAGCGACTGGCAATAGCGAGAGCGATCGTCAATGACCCCCCCGTGCTGATTTTAGATGAATCAACTTCTGGTTTAGATCCGGTGAGCGAAGCACAAGTTCTCGATAAGCTGTTGCATCATCGCGAAGGTAAAACTACGATTTTAATCAGCCATCGCCCCAGAGTTATTAATCGAGCGGATTGGATTGTCTTTTTGGAGGAAGGGAAATTGAAAATGCAAGGTTGTGTGGAGGAGTTGCGCTCTCTTCCTGGCGATCATTTAGACTTTCTGACTCCTTAATTAGGGCTAGGGGCTAGGGGCTAGGGGTTAGGGCGTCGGGGAAGAGGGAGATTAGGGGAGCGGGGGAGCGGGGGAGCGAGAGAATTAATCTTTTCCCTCTTTGCTCTTCCCTAACCCCGACGCCCTAATCCCTAGCCCTTTTTTTTTGACTTTTAACTTTTGACTTTTGACTCCCCCACTATAAGCAAATGCGTATTAAGGACGTTGCGGTTGTTGCCAAAGAAGGGCGATCGCCAACCGCACAGCCGAACCGACCGCAGATGTACGAGCTGCCTCGGAAGCTGTCTTTTCCCAACGCAAAAGATTGTCTTGAAATGTCGAATCGCGCTTGGCTCTTCGTGCGATCGCTTGACCGATAAGTTTCTTTTGAATTTCTTCAGTTGAAATACCTTGGCGCTTTAAATAATCGAGCAATCGCTGTACGCTATCGACAATCTGTTCGGGAGCCTGCGACATCAAAATTGCTTCGATTTGGCGCACAACTTCTTGATAGATTTGCACCTGTTTATCCTTTCCTAGCGGTGCTTTTGACGGAGGTGATTGTGTTGGATCTGGCGTTGGCGAGCCATCTTCCTGACGAGGTACGATACCGAGCAGACCAAGGATTTGATGGCGACGACCTAAGAAGCGATGGAGCATTTCCGGGTAGATTTGCAACAAGCGCGATCGCAGGATTTTAGCATTCACCAAGCGATTCGATGCGAGTCGCAGCACATACTGACCAGCTGCCGATTCAAAAGATTTAACTGTGAGAGTAAGCTCAGAAGACTCGCATTCCATTTGAGCCAGAGTAAAAATCAGCACTTCCCAATTCGGTTCTTCTGCAAAATCGATTTCGATATTCGATGAATCTTCTCGATACTGTTCTGCCAGTTCTCCCGGTGCCAAATCCCGACCCACAGGATAGCGCTGAGTTGGGCTTTTATTGGCATGATTGAAATCAGTATAAACATACCGACACTCAACCTTAGTAAGATCCACATCTTCAATATGCCAATTTTCAATGCAGACGCCTGTCATTTGCGCCCGTTCCAAATTCGTGCGGATGAGATGACTTTCCAGTAAATAAGCTTCACTCAAATCGGTTTCGCTCAAAGTTGTGTCGCTCAAATAAGCACCCGATAAATCCGCTCGTCGCAAAGAAGCACCGCGTAAATTTGCTTCGCTCAAATCCGCTCGCAACAGCAAGACATCTTGAAGATTTGCTCGCAATAAATAAGCTTTTCTCAAACTGGTTTTGAGCAAATAAGCTCCTGCCAAATTAGCTCGACTCAAGTCAGCACTGTGGAGGCTTGCTTCGCTCAAGTCGGCACCAGTAAGCACGACCCGATGCAAGTCTGCCTGACTCAGATTAGCCGATCGCAAACAAACACCAGTTAGATTTGCTTCTGTTAAATTAGTTCTAATCAAAATGGCTTCTCGCAAATTCGCCGATTCCAGAGTTGCTTCCCGGAGATTGGCATTCGTGAGATTAGCGCTAATCAAGCTCGCACGACGCAGATTCGCTTCCATCAATTCCGCTCTCATCAACTGGGTATCGTTGAGTTTGCTGCGTTCCAGATTGCTCTGATCCAGCTTAGCTCCTTGCAGGTCGGCTCCGCTGAGATCTGCTTCCTCCAGCACCGCCCAATTTAAATCAGCCTCTTGCAGATTGGCAAGACGCAAATCCGCTTTGGTAAGATTTGCTCCGCTCAAAATCGCTTGGTTGAGATTGGCACCGGTAAGGTTAGCATGGCGGAGGTCAGCTTGGCGAAAACAAGCGCCGTGAAGTTTGCTGCGACTCAAAAATGACCAGCTGAGATTAGCGCCCGTGAGATTAGCGCCCGTGAGGTCAAGATCCTGCAAGTTGACACCAGTGAGAATAGCTCCACTGAGGTCAATATGGGCAAAATCCCGCTCTCCTTGTTTGTATCGAGCCAGAAAATCTTGTACTTGCATCGCAGCCCTTAATTTTTAGGCAGAAGTGGCAGCTGTTTATCTAACGATTTGACGAGTTGTAGAGGCGGGTTTTCCCGAT
Source organism: Aerosakkonema funiforme FACHB-1375 (assembly GCF_014696265.1). Taxonomy (GTDB): domain Bacteria; phylum Cyanobacteriota; class Cyanobacteriia; order Cyanobacteriales; family Aerosakkonemataceae; genus Aerosakkonema; species Aerosakkonema funiforme_A. Next base: position 48,060 of record NZ_JACJPW010000064.1, read on the forward strand.
CGTTTCAGATTTTTGATTTAAAAGGGCAGATTTTTGGCTAATGCCTCGCCTTACGTGGGCGAAATCAATTTCAAATCTAAATTTTTGGTTAATGCCTTGCAAAAGCGTAGACCTTGGCGCAGCCTGCCGGAGGCATTAGCAAATCTGAAATCGGTACTGGTTAAAAATTGGCAATTATTTTATCATCAATTTCCTCGATAAGCTTGCAGTACCAACAGATAACCTTTTACGCGCATTTAGTCACAAAATCCGCAAACAGACAAACTAAAATGCAAGCGATCGCCTACAGCTGTTTTACGTTTGTCTAAGGCTACCCGAAGCGGGAATAAAAGTTTTGAGTTTTAAATTTTGAGCATTGAGTAGAAGAATCTAATTCAGAACTCAAAACTGAAAACTCAGAACTATATTCCAGTTACCACCCCTAGTCTACCCACATTCAGGGAAGGGGGAGTGGGGGATGGGGGGAGT
>NZ_JACJPW010000065.1 GCF_014696265.1 Aerosakkonema funiforme FACHB-1375
AGTGGGGGAATGGGGGAGTGGGGGAGCGGGGGAGCGGGGGAGCGGGAGAATAAATCTTTTCCCTCTTCTCTCTTCCCTCTTCTGTCTCCCTCTTCGCTTTTCCCTAGCCCCTAGCCCCTAACCCCTAGCCCCTTTCTTTTAGCGATCGCTGTTTAATGACATCGATCGCTTCTACTAGCCAGTTTATGTAAGTTTGTTCTTTTCGCGTCACCAGTTCCAACACTAGGCGCTGCATTACCTCAAAACGGCTGGCAGATTCATCCCCAAGCGGTGGGAGTTCGATCGTTTCGCACTCGCTCAGCTTAGCGCGGCGAGCCGCTACTTGCTGCTCTAGCAGGTGAACGATCGCTTCGTTCGGTAGCTGGGCGGCAAAATATAGCTGCACGAGTAAGGGGTCTCGAACTATTGGCAAGGGCTGTGGGCTGTCCAGCCATCTGAGTAATTCCGCTTTCCCCGTTTCCGTTACTGTGTAGACCTTGCGGTTGGGGCGATCGTGCTGTATCTCAATCGTGCAGGTAATCCAACCTTGCTCTACCAGTTTATCGAGGGTTCTGTAGATTTGTGCCTGATCTGCGGGCCACAAATGGGCAATACATCGATCGAAGCAGCTTGTTTTCAGGTCATAGCCTGTCATCTCTTCTTGCTGAAGCAGTCCCAAAATTACGTGTGCTAGTGACATAACATCGTTTCCCTTTGCCTGTGGTTCTCTGCACAAATTTTATCTGTTACTTCCTATATAAGTTTGTGCTAGTATATGATTAATCATATAAAACTCGATCGCCGCATACAGCAGTAGCAAGGAGGAAACACATGGCAGTTCAAACCCAAAAGATCCGTACCGTCGCCGGCATCGTCAACAGCGTCGAAACACTTGAGGGTGAGGGTTTTCGCGTGCGCCGTCCGTTCCCGAAGAGTTCCTTTTCGCACTTCGATCCATTCCTGCTCCTGGATGAATTAGGGCCGATCGAACTCAAGCCGGGTCAAGCGAAAGGAGCGCCAGATCATCCCCACAGAGGATTTGAGACGGTTAGCTACGTAATTGAAGGTAGCTTGGAACACAAAGATTCCCAAGGACGTTCCGGAAAGCTCGGCCCAGGCGATGTGCAGTGGATGACGGCAGGAGCCGGTGTCGTACACTCAGAGATGCCCGCACAAGAATTTGCCGACATTGGCGGACGAGTTCACGGACTGCAACTGTGGGTGAACTTGCCTCGACGGGACAAGATGATCCAGCCTCGCTATCAAGAGATTACTGCCGATCGCATTCCGATCGCACAAACAGATGATGGCGCGGTGCGAGTCAAAGTGATTGCTGGGGAAGCTCTCGGTGTGCGTGCGGCGATCGAAACGCGGACTCCCATAATGTACTTGCACTTTACACTGCAACCCGGTGCAACGATCGTTCAGCCGGTGCCGAAAGAATACAATGCCTTCGCATATGTAATTGATGGTGAAGGCTTATTCGGTGAGGAAAAAGAACGTGGCTTAGACGCACAAATGATTATGTTTGCACAAGACGGCTCAGAAGTGACGATCGCCAATCGATCGGATGCTACCTCACCGCTTTCTGTGTTACTGATTGCTGGCGTTCCTCTCAACGAGCCAGTTGTGCGCTACGGCCCATTTGTGATGAACACAGAAGCAGAAATTATCCAAGCCTTTGAAGATTATCGTAACGGGAGGATGGGTTCAATTGACTTCTAAAACTCTTCTACAACCGACGCACCAACATCTGCGTACTCTGCGTAACAAATTGCTACACCTTCATCAAGTGCTGTTGGAAACAGAACGCATCGCTTACGAACAAGTTCGCGGGCGAGTATCGGGCGGAGAATTGCTACAACTGATCGTTCATCACCAGCAATTTAGTTGGCTGCATCCTCTTTCTGAGCTAGTTGTGCAAATTGATGAGATACTCGCATCTGACGAGCCAATAGTGCTGGAAGATGTTAAAAATGCGATCGCATCTGCCCGCACGCTACTTAGCCCCATAGAAACAGGCAATGCCTTCCAGAGCAGGTACGCCAACGCTCTCCAGCGATCGCCCGATGTCGTGTTGGCGCACGCAGAAGTTTCCCAATTTCTGATGTCTAAAATTTGGTAAAACAAAACTTATAGGTAGGTTGGGTTTGACAAAGTGAAACCCAACCTATTCTTTTTGACTAATAGGAAACGATGGTTAAATTTTTACCGCAGATGAGTACAGATAAACGCAGATAAACGCAGATAAGAAAGCGATTTTTATACAATGGATGGGATTGGATATGATATCAGTTGCATAAGTCCTGTAAAATTGTCGGGATGAACCAAAATGTGCAGAAGTAATGGCTCGTATCCCCACATTATCTTTTGACAGGGGCACCCTGATTTTGCATCCCCCTCCCAGAGGAAAAATTTGGGTAGAATACGCTACTTGGGATGACAGAGTGGAGAAGTTTCGCATCCCTGCTATCCACTATCGATCGCTTGTAGAAGCTCTGCAAGCGGAAAAAACTGATTTTATCGACGAGGCGAAGGCATTTGCGCCACTGGAACTCGTCCCCAGTGTGGAAATGGAACCCTACCCGCACCAAAGCGAGGCGTTGATGGCGTGGAAATCTGCCGGACGTCAGGGGGTGGTGGTGCTTCCGACTGCTGCTGGTAAGACTTATTTGGCGCAATTGGCGATGCAGGCAACGCCTCGCAGTACGCTGATTGTAGTACCGACTTTGGATTTGATGCACCAGTGGTACGCGCAATTGGTGACGGCTTTTCCCGATGCGGAGGTGGGGTTGTTGGGTGGCGGTTCGCGCGATCGAACTGCTATTCTTGTCGCTACTTACGATAGTGCGGCGATTAATGCTGAGGCTTTGGGGAATAGTTATGCTTTGTTGATTTTTGATGAGTGTCACCATTTACCAACGGAATTTTATCGGGTAATTGCAGAATATGCGATCGCACCTTATCGTTTGGGACTGACTGCAACTCCAGATCGATCGGATGGTAAGCATAGCGATCTCGATCGTCTCATAGGGTCGGTCGTTTATCGCAAAACGGCGGAGGAATTGGCTGGATTAGCGCTAGCGCAGCATGAGGTGATCCCGATTAAGGTAAAGTTATCGCAAAATGAGCGCGATCGCTACAATGAGTTAATCAAAATTCGCAATGATTTTTTGAAAGCAGAAAAGATTCATTTAGGCAGTTTGGAAGGTTGGCAACAGTTTGTCAGAATGAGTGCTAGATCTCCTGCCGGTCGCCGTGCTATGCTAGCTCACCGGGAAGCGAGAGAAATTGCTCTTTGCACTGATAGCAAGTTGCGAATTCTCGGCAATTTGATTGGGGAACATTACCCGGAACGCATTCTCATATTTACGGCGGACAATGCCACAGTTTATCGCATTTCTCAAGATTTTTTAATTCCGGCGATTACTCATCAAACTCCTGTCAAAGAACGCCACGAAATTTTAACGCGCTTTCGCGAGGGGGAATACAAAACTTTAGTCGCTTCTCACGTTCTCAATGAAGGTGTTGATGTTCCGGCTGCTAGTATTGCCATTATTTTATCGGGTACTGGTTCGCAGCGGGAGTTTATTCAGCGATTGGGTCGGGTTTTGCGTAAAGGTAACGATAAAAATAAACGTGCTTTGCTGTATGAGGTGGTGGCGGAAAATACGAGTGAGGAAAATACTTCTGACCGTCGGCGAGGTGTGGAGAAGAAGAACGAACCGCAAAGACGCAAAGGACGCAAAGGAAAAGAGGAAGATAAGAATTATCGGCAGTTGGAAATTGTGCCTTCTAAACCGATTTATGAGGTTAGTCAGCAAGGTGGTTATTTAGCGGCTGAGTCATCCGAAGTTAATTATTCAACCACGAATAAGCAATCTTCCAATTCAATCCAAAATCCCAAATCTAAAATCCAAAATCGAAATGTTACCAAGCGAGTTGCTGAGTCACCGGCAAAATGGGGAGACGATAATTCCGAAACACCTGAAGATTGACGATCGCAATTTGGAATTAGCGATCGATCTGATTACTTGCTTTGAGGAAGCTGTCGGTAAAACTCAAGGAGAATTGGATAATCAATTGCAGGAATTTGAGGGCGATCGACCGGATTATCGCATCATTCGCGGATTGGCGCATCTGCTCAAAAGCAGCTTTTCTACTTTTGAGGTTGTCAGTCCTTTGTCACCCCAAGAATTGCGCGATCGAGTGTTTGCTTTATCGGCTCAATCAATTCCTAGTTTACACGCGACTAGCCAAACTCTTTCAACTTTAGCAGATAAACTCAGTCAAGAATTAAATCGCGAAGTTCTGCCGGAGCAAATTCGCACTGGTTTGTATGCGGATTTGCAAGAAAATCGTATTTTAACACAGTTTGATGCTCCTGCTGCTGAAAGTTTATTGCATCGTTACAATTTATCGCAAGTGCAGGGAATTTTTTATCGCGCCAGTCAAATGACTCTGAACGCTCATCGCAATGTTCCGGGTGAATATAAGCTGTTGTTTCGCTATCTCAAACTATTTCAATTGATGGCATATATTGAAGGCGATGCCGATCACGGTTTTACGATTACGATTGATGGCCCGACTAGCTTGTTTAAGCCTAGCACAAGATATGGGTTAGCGATCGCCAAACTTATCCCTGCTTTGTTGCACGTCACCAAATGGAGTCTCAGCGCCACCCTGCAAACTCGCGATCTTTTCACTGGCAAAGAAAAAATTGGCAGATTCACTTTAAATTCCGATTGCGGTTTAGTAACTCATTACCCACCCGGTAAACCTTACGATAGTATGCTGGAAGCATCATTTGCGGACAGATGGGATTCCTTAAAAACCGATTGGGTTTTAGAGAGAGAAGTTGACCTGATTCCCATTCCCGGTAGTGTGATTATTCCCGATTTTCGCCTCGTGCATCCTGATGGTAGAAGTTATTTATTAGAAATAGTTGGTTACTGGCGTCCCGAGTACTTGCAAAAGAAATTTGCCCAAGCGCGAAAGGCTGATTGCGATAATTTGATATTGGCAATTTCGGAAAGATTGAATTTGGAAAAAGCTGGTGTGAAGGTGAGCGATACTACTGCAAAGATTATCTGGTTTAAAGATAAGCTTTTACCCAAGGCGGTGTTAGAAGTGATAGAATAATTAAACTATGATTAAAGTTTAGATATCCAGGCTTTTACAGATATTAGTATTAGTGGAGATGATGTTTTGGGATAATTTTGCGTAGTTTTGCTGTAACCTATTAAATGTAGATTTTGAAAGAGCGGGTGCAATGGCAGAATTACCAGAAGAAACGACAAATACGGTTTTCAACTTGCAAGGACGGTTGCTAAAAATTATTCATCAAGCAAAAGCTACAGAATTTGCGATCGCACAACAGTATGGCGAAACAGAAGCAACATCGATCGACCTAGAACAACTACAGAATATCAGAGAAAGAGCAGATACATACTACTCGCGGTTTTACAGACTTTTGGGACAAATTGCAGAAATCCAACCAACCGCTACTCCTGCTATGCTGGATTTACTAGACCGTTCGATCGCAGAAGCTCAGGCTACGTTAGATGCCTTAACAGCAAGTACACAAGAGATAAAAAGGGATTGGAATATATGATGACCGATAAACCACAACCGCCTAGCATTGAGAAAGTTAAGGAAAGATCGGCTAGAGTGCAGGAAATCTGCAAACGAGCTGATGCTAATATCTTGATTCTGGATGAAATAATTGCCCAATTAGAAGAAGAGAATCGACGCTCGCCTCTATATCAGTCCCGTTTGAGGAGAGCAAAGCGTTTGCTGAATTTTCCGGAAGAAAAACCAGAAAATGTTGAGAGCGATCGAGATTCAGCAACGACAACTTCTTGACAGTGAGCGCCACCTATAACCCTTGTAGAGACATTTCATAAAACATCTCTACAAGGTTTTTTGGAGATGTCTATTGTTAAAGCGATCGCACAACTATGAACCTCTACAATTTTATGTGCGATCGCGTAGCGATGCGTAGTATTATCGCACTCCCTAAACCCTCAACTTTCCGCCTCTTTCTTTCTAGTTTTTTCTTCAATTATTCGGTTAAATAATTCAAATTGTTCTTGTTCTTCTTCTTTGGTTTTTGGTGGGTGAAACCAGATAGATTCTGAATCAGGACTGCGACGACTATATAAAATGTTCAAAACTTCATCAATATCTTCATAGCCACGATGCGCGATCGCATATTCTCTTAACTCTTTTCTGGTCATTTTTTCAAAATTCGGTTTCATCTAAAAACCTCCAGATTCCGTTAGTTGGTATGATAATTTGCAGTTCTTCGCTGGCAAAAATGAATACAATTCCCGTTTGGGGATTAAAACGGAATAGCTCAATGTTCCGGTAGCCGTTCGACAACATCTGACAGACGCGCAGACAGGCTTGCGCTTGTTCGTTAGTTGGGTTGATGGTTGTTCCCTCAATTGTGACACATCTATTAAAATACAACAAACTAGCGGCGATCGCATTCGGTAATTCCGGAAACCCTTTTGGTTTTAGAAACCCGGTTTCTTCAAGAAACCGGGTTTCTAGTCGCCCCTTTAAAATGAAGAAATTCGGTTTTTTATTGCCAGACGATCGCCTCAACCTTTAAAATTGTCACAAACCCGGTTTCTTGGAGAAACCGGGTTTCTAGCCAATCACCCACCCTCTGATATGCCACGTCGCGAAATTATCTTGCAAGCGGGTAATTATTACCATGTTTATAACCGAGGCAATAACCGACAACTAATCTTTTTTGAGCGTGAAAACTATGTTTATTTCTTACGTCAATTAAGAAATCACTTAATAGCTAACGGCACTGATATAATAGCTTATTGTCTCATGCCTAACCATTATCATTTATTAGTTTACCTCCAAACAGATAAATTTTCAGATTTAATGCAAGCGTTTTCTCTTTCTTACACTAAAGCTATTAATAAACGTTATGAGAGAACAGGTTCGCTTTTTCAGGGACGATTTCAGGCAATTCATGTAGATAGAGAAGAATATTTATTGCATCTAACTCGATATATACACTTAAACCCCGTTCGTGCTAATATAGTTCAAAAAGCAGAAGATTGGGAGTTTTCCAGCTATCAAGAATATATCGATTTGCGACCCGGTACTTTACCTAAATTAGAGGGAGTGCGATCGCAGTTACCCTCAGCAGATGCTTACCGTGGCTTTGTAGAATCTAATTTGGATGGTGAAAAGGTTATCAAGAATTTTACATTTGAGGAATAGATGACTAGAAACGATGACTAGAAACCCGGTTTCTTGGAGAAACCGGGTTTCTAATATGCCGAGCGCATTGTTCGTTCGGGGGTGTAAACTTAACTCGATCGCATCTCTACAATCGCTCGCATTTGGTAATTCCAGAAACCCGGTTTCTTGGAGAAACCGGGTTTCTAGGCGGGGTTTCTAAAATGGGGAGCGCATTGTTCGTTCGGGGGTGTAAACTTAACTCGATCGCATCTCTACAATCGCTCGCATTTGGTAATTCCAGAAACCCGGTTTCTCCAAGAAACCGGGTTTCTATTCACGCACCCACAAGTATGATAAGATGGATTTTGGTGTCATTTGCTACCCCTGGTCGTCATGGATGAAACCCGCATTCAAGCTTACGTGAATCTGATTGAAGCGCTGCTGAGTTGTCCTAACGGTGAGGAACCGCAGATTTTACAGGCAAACTCGGAATTGCTGGATTTGGGGTTTGTGCAAGTTTGCGAGGCAGTGGCGGCAGGGTTGGCAGAGGAAGGAAAACAGAATGAAGCTGATTTTTTGCGAAGTGTTGCCAGTCAGCTAGGGGAATTTTTGGGGATGAATGATGAGGAAGATGGCGATAACTCTGAAGGGGAAAATACCGAGAAGTATGTAGAGTTTATCCTAGAATTATTGCACGCAGAAGAAAGCTATAGAGATATTTCGGTAGTTTACCCGATTTTAGACAGAGGGAAGCATCTTCTCAATGTCCGTTTTGCGGCAATTTTAAATCAAGTGGCTGTGAATTTAATTGCCAAACATCCAGAAGCAACTAGAGAGATTATCCCCATTATTGGAAATTTGAGTATTCATATTAGTGGCTTTCCGCGAGGGAAGAGAGCGAATAATATTGAAATTGGGATCGCTGGTTATCAAATAGTTTTAAACAATCTGGAACCTGGCAGCGAACTATGGGCAACGGCGCAAAATAATCTGGCAATTGCCTACCATTCCAGAATCAGAGGAGAGAAGGCAGACAATCTCGAACAAGCGATCGAATTTTACACCGCCACACTCACCATTTACACCCGCGAAGCTTTTCCCCAAGAATGGGCAACGACGCAAAATAATCTGGGAAATGCCTACTGGGATAGAATAAAAGGGGAAAAAGCAGATAACCTAGAATTAGCGATCGCATCCTACACCGCCGCATTGGAAGTTTACACTCGCCAAGCTTTTCCCCAAGATTGGGCAATGACGCAAAATAATCTGGGAAATGCCTACCAAAATAGAATAAAAGGGGAAAAAGCAGATAACCTAGAATTAGCGATCGCATCCTACACCGCCGCATCGGAAGTTCGCACTCGCGAAGCTTTTCCCCAAGATTGGGCAGGGACGCAAAATAATTTGGCAGTTGCCTACAGAAATAGAATCAAAGGGGAAAAAGCAGATAACCTGGAAAAAGCGATCGCATATTACACTGCCGCCCTCACCGTTTACACCCGCGATGCGTTTCCCGAAAAATGGGCAATGATGCAAAATAATGTGGCAAATGCCTACCGTAACAGAATCAAAGGAGACAAGGTAGATAATATCGAAAAAGCGATCAAATGTTACCGACAAGCCCTAGAAATTCGCACTCCCTCAGCCTTCCCCCTAGATTGCCTTGACACAGGACGCAACCTCGGCAACCTCGCTTTTGAACTCCAAGACTGGAATAACGCCATCTACGGCTACGAGAAGGCGATTGCAGCCGTCGAACAAAGTCGCGATTGGGCAGGAACAGAAGCTGCCAAGCGAGAGATTCAAGAAAATGCGATTGAAGTTTATTTCCGAATGTTACAAGCCTGCATCAATGCCCAAAATTTAACCAAAGCAGTTGAAACCGCAGAACGCAGCAAAGCCCGCAACCTGGTCGAACTCCTTGCCAACCGCGACCTCTACCCCAAAGGCGACATTCCCCAAGAAATTTTGACTCGACTCGATAGCCTGCGGCGAGACATCCCCGCCATCCAGCGCCAGTTAGGACAAAAATCTACCAGCCAACTCTCGGAGTCGAACAACGACACCCAAAAGCAATTGCGCGACGAACTAACAAAACTCCAACAGCAGCTAGATAGCGTCCTAGAACAAATCAAACCATTCGATCCCAACTTCAGCTTTACCCAAAAAGTTGAACCAATTCTGCACAGCGAGATTCAATCCTTAGTGGCCGATAATACGGCAATTATAGAGTGGTATATTACTGAGGATAAATTTGCCACCTTTGTCATTACATCAACTTCGCCTCAAATTCAACTCTGGCAATCTTCCGAACAAGATTTGAAAGACTTAGGAAACTGGGCTATAGAATATCTGACCGATTACACTGACGAAAAAGACGCAAACAAAACTCAGTGGCGGCAAAATTTAGCGACTCGCCTGCAACGCCTTGCGGAAATTTTGCACCTTGATGAAATTATCAAACTCGTCCCTCCCACAGTCGATAAACTGGTGTTAATTCCCCACCGCTTCCTGCATCTGTTCCCGCTTCATGCGTTAAACCTTACGAAAACAGCACATAATAATAGTTATTGCTTGCTCGACAGATTCCCTCAAGGCGTTAGTTATGCTCCCAGTTGTCAACTGCTGCAAAGAGCGCAAATGCGACAACGCCCCAATTTTTCTCACCTGTTCGCCATCCAAAACCCCACCAAAGATCTAACTTATGCCAACTTAGAAGTGCAAACTATTCAGCAGCACTTCAACCCTCAAGATATCCTGATCGAAACTGCGGCTAAAAAAGCAGTTATAGATAATAACCGTCTCAGCATCGCTGACTGCATCCACTTCTCCTGTCACGGCTATTTTAACTTTGAAAATCCCTTGCTTTCTGCGTTACTTTTAGCTGACTGCGAATTACCTCCACCGCCACCAAATCCAGACCCTAATCGCTATTTACCTCTAAAAAATAACAAAACTCTAGACTTGAAACAATGCCTCACTTTAGCAGATATTTTTGACCTCGACTTGAGAGCCTGTCGCCTAGTCGTCCTCTCTGCTTGCGAAACGGGAATTACCGATTTTAGTAGCCTCAGCGATGAATATATCGGCTTACCCAGCGGTTTCCTAGTTGCAGGTAGTCCCGGCGTCGTCTGTAGTTTGTGGTCGGTGAGTGACTTGTCTACGGCTTTTCTGCTGATTCGCTTTTATCGAGAATTGACAGAACAACCCAGCCTTAGCGTTCCAGTCGCCCTCAAAAAAGCTCAAAACTGGCTGCGGAATTTGTCCAGAGAAGACTTGCTCAAGGAACTGGATACTTTAAAATTGGATACAAAACGCCGAGAAGGAATCGAACGATGGTTAAAATTAAACGGTAATCCAGCTTTCCCTTTTGAAGATCCCGCTTATTGGGCGGCTTTCTGTGCGATCGGACTTTAACAACTTTCAGGGCAAATCAATTTATGGATTCTAACAAAATTCTTCAAGCTTTTCTAGAACTGCTGAAAAATAATTTTTCTGCTTTCCCTCAAGCCATGCAAGACTTACCTCTTCTTAATAAAAGTCTAGCTGAATTGCCAGATGATGAAATTGAACAAGCGGTCGATCTTATTATTGATTGGTGTAGCGAACGTCAGCCGTTAGGAAAAATTATTAGCGATTCTTTGCGACAAATAAAACTCGACCATCCGATCGAACCACTTCCTGACAATTTAGACAATACTTTTCGAGAAGTTAGAAAAACCGTTCAGCAAAAACTTGATGCCCTAAAAAAAGCACAGGATGAAAAAAATGGGTGAGCGACTTTCCGAACCGAATATTTACTTGTTTGCTTTTCATTTGCTTGAGGGTTTCAACACCACGCCAACTGCAAACAATCTCGATTCTTTGAAGGAGAGATACCTGGAAATATTAAAAAATTTTCAGGTAAAATCGCTACCAGATTTACACGCGACAACAAATTATTCTATCCCGATCGAAGGCGAAGTTTATTTAGAAGAAAATCCCAACAATCCCGATATCGAACCATTAATTGTTAAAGGTTTTGTTCATCCTCTGAATCTTAGCGATAGTTACGCTTTTGGTTTAAACATCGGTTGTCCAGAACCAACCCCTAGCGACAAATATCAAGACATAGACATCACCGATTTGGGAAAATTTCATCTGAACTGCTTGCTGCCAAATTTTGTCCAAAGTTCTCTAGGGCAAACTTTACTAATTACAGCAAAGTTAACTATAGCACAGAAGCGAGAAGGCGAGCAGTTTATTCGAGAATTAGCCGATAAGTGCGTTCAAAATTTTATCCCATCAGAATATCATAACAATCTAGGGCTCGATCGCGACGGTGAACTCTTCGGTAGTCCGATTTTTGAATACGGTAATCCTAACCAACCAGATAGTTACATTCATGTGATTGTTTGGTTATTTACTCACCCAGAAACAGAAGCGAAATTTGGAGACTGCTATCAAGATTTCTTAATATTATTATTTTACCGGCATAAAATTATCCAATCTTATAAAAATAGTCGATATGTAAAAATGGTAATTGCGGATGATTACCAAAAAATCGAAAACCAAATTGATAAAATAAATGAGTTGTCCACGCAAGTAAATTTGAGCGAAGAAGAATTAAAACAATTAAAGACACAACTGAAAGAACTTCCGAAAATGGCGCTAGAATACGCTCAAATGCTGCGAGATTTAGAAGATTACCGCCACACCATTGGATTAAACGATCGCAATTACTTAGATACTATTGACAGAATAGGAGAAAAAATCAAATTAAACTCTAAAAGAAGCTTAAATAAGCAACTGATATTCTTAATCAAATTCAGCCAAAAAAACAGCCGCTACTTTCAAGAGCAAATTGAAGGAAAATTAGGCTATTTCGTGCATGGTTCTGGGTTACTAGACAAAGCGATCGCATCTATTAGGGGAATTGTAGAAATAGAACAAGCAGAGATCGATCGCCAACTGCAAACTACCCTCCAAAATAATGAACTTGCAGAAAAAGAACGCGATCGCCAACTGCAAATTACCCTCCAAAAAAATGAAATCCAAGAAAAAGAACGCGATCGCAACTTGCAAACTACAATAGCCATCGTCGGTGTAGGAATAGGTTTTGCCGGAGTTGCTGCAACTGCATCACCTTATCTAATTGAACAAGATACAAAGCAAAATCTTACCTTTATTCCGGTTCATTTTCAACCATCTTTCGGTTTAAATCCGCCACATAATTTAACTATTTCTGTGCTATTCAGCTTAGGCGCTGGTTTAGTGGGAGTTGCAATCGCTGCCATAATAATGGGATATATTCAGAAACATGAGAAAAGTGCGATCGCTCGTACTATTAATTTCATTTTAGGCAATTCTCAGGCGCAAGAAAACCTTCAAACTGAACCCCGGAAAATATCTAGTTCTCAAAGTACAGAATTTTCTGTACCTCAGCAACCAGAAAAAGAGCGATCGCACTCCCAGCAGGATCGCTGATAAGATAATACTAAGCCTTTTGAGTCACCTTAATATAGAGTAGGGTTTTATGCGATCGATCTCTAGGAGTCTGAACTATGTCATTTGACGAACAAAACCTGGAAGCTTTTATTGAATTATTAAAGGATAAGCGATCGCGCTTATTTACTCCTCAAGATATCGCCAGCTTAACTAAGTTAATCAATTCCGTACCCGACGATATCGAAAAACTCTCCGTTGCGATCGCTTCTTGGTACGAAAAACGCCCGAAAATCCTGGATGCTCAACTCGATATCCTCAACAATAAATTGAGTAATAACACCAGTTTTAATAGAGTCTCAGACAGTAATGTTACTGATGTCAACTCTTCCGAATATCAACTCAACAAACAAGTTTTACAAAAGGCGATCGAACAAATTTCTGTTTCTTTAACTTCCCGGACATCTACTCCCCGAATAAAAGATGGAAAATTTAACTCCAAATTTTGAATAGTCAGTCAACGGAATTTCTGCAATTAATCAACCCCTGGAAAGTATCAGAGGTCTTTAATTAAATCAAATGCTAACAAAAAAGGCAATTATAGCAACCGCCTTGGCGGTTAGAACGTTATTAATTCGTCAACCCTTTGATTATAACCACTTCTTCCCCTAACCCCTAACCCCTAACCCCTAACCCCTAGTAAAAAATTTTACAACAGGACAAGCGGCAAGCGTTTTGAGGTAGGGAATCGAACCCTAAAGCCCGCGCATCTGGAATGCAGGTCGCCACCTTGGCGGAATTCAACCTTGCTCAGTTCCTGTTGTAATACAACTATAATACACTTTCTCAGCAGTGTCAACTGTTTTTAGATTTTCTTGGGTGCGATAACCGCCTTTATTTATTAGACCTCTCCAAAAACTCTTGTGGGATAGGCATCTTGCCTGTCCCTGAGATTCTTTTCTCAAGAGGTCTAATGTTTATCTCAAAAATTCAAAAGATGGTATACAACCGGATTGCGCGTTACTTTCCGTCTTTGTCAATGTCGCCGGGAATAGCGCGTTCAACTTTGTCCCATGCGTCGCGAGTTGCCCGCTTAGCTTTTTCCCAGCTTAAGTTTGGATTGCGACGGTTCGTTTCGTAGTCGCGTCGCAAATTTGGTTCGACTTCATCGTAACTTCTACCGTAGTAGCGACCGTAACCTTCATAGCCGGTGCGATAGGCGGGTGCGTAGTCATCGTAACTGTAATCCGATTCTACATAAGGCCGAGAGGTGTAGTTATCGCGCCAGTAAGCATCTTCTACTGTGGGGTCAATTGCTTCGCCAACTGCTTTGCCGGTCAAACCGCCTACTACCGCGCCAACCGCTGCGCCAATTGCGCCTCCGACTGGGCCACCCACCGCAACGCCTACAGCGGTTCCAATCACGCCAGCTGCGCCAGCACCAATACCTGTCTCTACTGGATGTGCGCCTGTTTCACCGGAAATCGGGTCGCGATTTTCATCAGGTTGCTTATTCATAATTCTTGTTTCCTTGCGATCGGACTTTACTAATCTTTCTTAAAGTTACGATTAAATTGCTAACGGAATCTTCCCCCGCAGGTGATAATTAATATGATGCTTTGCTGTACCTTTTGGTAGATAAATACTATCTAAAGTCTGCGGTTATAGGGTATAAAAAATAATTTATTAAACTAACAAATATCTATTTTTTTATAGATATTGTTGTAGTATGGCAGCGGTAGCTTGTCCGGTTTTTTCCCAACTGAATAATTTTGCTCTCGCCAAACCAGCTTGACGCAGGCGCGATCGCAACTCCGCATCCTCCGCCACCGCGTGCATCGCTTCTGCAATTTCTCCCACGTTGTAGGGATCGATCGAAATAGCCGCATCGCCAGCAACTTCAGGTATTGAGGAAAGATTGGAGGTAATCACGGGAGTACCGCAAGCCATCGCTTCCAAAACGGGAAGTCCGAATCCCTCCCAAAGGCTGGGAAAAACGAGTGCGATCGCTTGATTGATTATTGTAGGTAATTCCCCATAAGGAACGTATTCCAAAAATTTGATGCGATCGCATATTCCCAACTGTTCCGCAGCTGCTTTTAAAGTCGGAGTGAAGCGTTTGTCAAACGATCCGGCTATCCACAATTCCCGATCGTCGCTGTTGGGTAAAAGAGCAAAAGCTTCGATCAGAAGTAGTATATTTTTATACGGATCGTGTCTGCCGATGTACAGAAAATAATTGCGACTTGGTAAATCTAAAAACCGGAAGCGATCGGCATCATACGCTAACAGAACAGGCGTAACTTTCCGTTCCGGAATATGGAAAAAACTGATCGCATCCTTCGCAGTTGATTCCGAGTCGCAGATAATATGCTGCGCTTCTGACAACACCAGAGGAAGCAAATACCGACTGTAGTTAGTTAAAGGTGAAAATCGCCTTGGAAAACGCAGGGGAATCAAGTCATGAACCGTTACAACATATCGACAACCCGAAAATACTGGCGCTTCCGGAAGCGGGGAAAATAACAGATTTGCCTTCAGGTTTTGGTAAATTTTTGGCAATTGTAACTGCGTCCACAGAATGCGCGACAAGTTACCTTTTGTACCTTGTTCCGGTGTTAAGTTTGGCGGGACTGGGTAGCAGTCAAAATTGTCTATATTCCGAGATACTAATAAAGTTGGGTTTAGTAATTTTAGATGAGGAAATAGATTAAAAGCATAAGTACTAATCCCCGTTGGTTTAGTCATTAAAAAGGACAAGTTTAACAACAATCGATTCAAGTAAACACTCTCCTCAAATAAAGCCATACCCCGTGAAGCTTACCAAAACCAATTTGCGGTTTGACTGGCATTAAGATGATGGCATGGAAAACAAGCCGAGTCAATCTCAGGATTAAAATTGTTTTTTTGCTATAACGTCCGACAGTTAATAAATAGCTGTAGGTACTGTGCTTAAATTTGGTTAAAATATTTTTGCCAGTAATTGACGAAGGTTGGTGAACTACGGCAATTTGAGGTGCGATCGCAATTAAATGTCCCTCTTTGGCGTAGCGTCTGCAAAAATCAAAATCTTCATAATAAAGGAAGTAATCTGGATCGAATTGAGGACAAGTCTGAAAATGTTGTAAATTTAGTAATAAACTGCAACCGCTAACCCAATCAGTTTCTAAATATGCCAAAGTTGTGCGATCGTTTAAAGTTGTTTTGCAGATAATTGCCCCATTTTTTTCAATAAATTCGCCGCCAGCAAACCAAACTTCACCAGTTGGCGTGTAGACGATCGTACCGACAATTGAAAGCTGCGGATTTGCCGTAAAAAAAGCTGGCACTTTCTCTAAAGCGCCCGGAAGTAGCTGTGTATCGGGATTTATAATCCAAACAATCGCCTGGGAGTCTTGAGTATAAATCCAGTTTAATCCTAAATTGCAGGCTTTCCCAAAACCGAGATTAGTTCCAGCTTCAAGAATCAGGATATTATCATCTATCAAATCATACAATGATTCATCATCAGGCGAATTATTGATGACAATAATTTTAAGGGCGGGTGTATCTGCATTGTCTGTCTGTCCGCCAGATTGTTTGTCAAAATCACCCCTACGAATTGAACTGATTAAATCAGCGATAAAACCGCTGGAATAATAGTTAACCGTTACGAAGTAAATCACGTTAGTTCAATTTGACTGTCATCGCCAATCATAAAGCGCAAAGCTTTTGGGCGTTGGGGAGTTACTGTTAACTGGGCGCGTTGTCCGATCACGCTATCAACAATGCGTTGATGAATTCCTACCACTTTAGCACTTTGTAAAATGACACTGTGATCGACTTCAACATCAATCAAAGTGACATTATTGCCAATACTACTGTAAGGGCCAATAAAACAATCTTCTAAATAGCAATCCCTACCGATAATAGCTGGGCCGCGAACAGTACAATTAACAAGTTTAGTTCCTTGCCCAATTTGCACCCGCCCAATTACCTGACTTTGGGTATCTACTTCACCTTCAATAGATTTTGTGAGACAAGTAGTATCGAGAATAATCCGGTTTGCTTCTAACAAATCGTCTTTTTTCCCGGTATCTAACCACCAACCTTCTAACTGACAAGCTTCTACTTTTTTCTGTCGATCGATCAAACATTGAATGGCGTCAGTGATTTCCAATTCGCCACGGGCAGAGGGCTGAATAGAGGCGATCGCATCGTGAATCGTCTTAGCAAAAAAGTAAATTCCCACCAGCGCCAAATTAGAAGGCGGAACTTTCGGTTTTTCCACCAAATGCAAAACTCGTCCATTCCCATCAACTTCTGCCACACCAAAAGCCGATGGATTAGAAACTTGTCGCAGCAGAATTAAAGCATCTGTCTGCTGCGATTTAAACCTTTCCAAAAATAGATTTAAATCGCTTTGAATCAAATTATCGCCCAAATACATAATGAAGGGCGAGTCACCTAAAAATGGTTGGGCGACTTTAACTGCGTGGGCTAAACCTGCTGGTTGTTCCTGAAGGATGTACGTAATTTTTGCGCCGAAAAGTTCCCCATTTCCAGTTTTAGTTTTCACTTCCTCGCCAGTTTCCGGACTGATAATAATACCGATATCGGTAACGCCAGCTGCGACAATACCTTCAATTCCGTACCAAAGGATTGGTTTATTGGCGACGGGAACGAGTTGTTTCGCACCCGTGTAAGTGAGAGGTCGCAGACGAGTTCCTTTACCGCCGGATAGAATTAGTGCTTTCATAAGTTTGGGTGTAAAGTTCGGCTAACATATTTCGCAATCCCTGTCGCCAATGAGGGGGATAAGTTCCCAGGACTGCTGATATTTTCGCACAGGAGAGAACCGAATAGGCGGGGCGACGCGCCGGAGTGGGATATTCTGGTGTCGTAATCGGAATTACGCGCTGAATTTTCAAATTCCAGCCTAACTGTTTTGCTTCTTCAAAGATAGCAACAGCAAAATCATACCAACTGGCAACACCGCTATTTGTGTAGTTGTAAATTCCGGCAATTTCTGGTTGAAATTTAGGAATCAATTGGGTAATTGCGCCAGCCAAATCAGCTGTACAAGTGGGGCTACCAATTTGGTCGGCAACTACACGAATTTCTTCCCGTTCACCCCCCAATCTCAGCATAGTTTTAACAAAGTTAACTTTGCCACCAACGCCATAAACCCAAGCAGTTCTCAGGATAATATGGTTTTGGCAGTTTTGCTGAATAGCGATTTCCCCTTCAAGTTTAGTTTTTCCATAGGCATTGATCGGATTGGTGGGGTCAGTTTCGCGGTAAGGTTGGCTTTGGCTACCATTAAAAACGTAATCGGTGGAAACGTGAATCAGGGGAATGCCCAATTTTTGACATTCTTGAGCTATGATACCGGGAGCGATCGCATTAATAGCCTCTGCTAACTCCAGTTCGCTTTCGGCTTTATCCACCCCCGTGTATGCAGCTGCATTCACAACTACATCTGGTTTAACTTCATTAATTGTCTGACGAATCGCATCTGGCTGAGTTAAATCGATCGTTTCGCGTCCCACGCCGATTACTTTACCCACAGGCGCAAGTGTCTTTTGCAATTCTTGTCCCAACTGTCCGGCAATGCCTGTTACTAAAATTCGCCTCATGAAAATACTTCTGCTGTTTTAAATGGTTGACCGGCTCGATCTTTAGCGGATAAAATTGGAGTTGCTGCTAAAGGCCATGCGATCGCCAAATCCGGGTCATTCCACAGAATACACCTTTCGTGCTGCGGTGCATAGTACTCAGTAGTTTTATACAACACCTCAGCCACTTCGGAAATAACTGCAAAACCGTGGGCAAAACCGGCTGGAATCCACAACTGGCGCTTGTTTTCAGCACTCAACATATAACCTACCCATTGCCCAAAAGTCGGCGAACTTTTTCTGATATCCACCGCCACATCAAATATCTCGCCAACAGTTACCCGCACTAATTTCCCTTGCGGTTGTTGAATCTGATAGTGTAACCCACGCAGGACGTTTTGGCCAGAACGGGAGTGATTGTCTTGCACAAAATGCACCGTCGTACCGACTTTTTCGGCAAATACTTTCTGATTGTAGCTTTCAAAGAAAAATCCCCGCGCATCTCCAAAAACTTGCGGTTCGATCAGCAAAACATCGGGAATATCCGTGTTGACAACTTTCATAGATTTTGCACTATTTGAGTACCGTTTAGCTTAAAAGCCTTGCCTGTATTGGCGTCAAATGCCCAAGCATTTATTTTAACCTGACCCTTTGGCAGTTTACTTGCAGAAAAAGATTTTTGCCACCCAGACATAGAGTAGGCGTCTTTTTGCGTAACTTTGGCAACATCCTCTCTTTTCATTCTTGTATAAATCAAGGCAAACGCGGTATCATAATTGTTTGCCTTTTCGTAAGTCAGTATAACTGCGTCGGCTGGTTCTTCTCTCTCTGGCAACCTTGCCCATCCAGATGTAACATATTCATCATTACTTACTTTGCTAAGGCCATCAAACCACCCATAGCCATAACCGTCAGCAGTACTTAATTTAGTTCCTTCAATATCTTGTATTCTCGGACTTTTTACCAAACCTGGCTGCAAATAGCCTAAGCTGTTAAGCCTATTCGCCAAAAACTTCACTCTCGCAATCTTGGGATTTACTCTTGTCGCCAAGCACTCTTCTTCTTTAACAATATTTATAAATAACAAACAGCCTTTACCTTGTAAACGCGCCACCCTCCAATTACTCATTTCTTTAACTGCCATATTGACCGACAATGAATGCAAAAAAAGTAAATAAATAAGTGCGATCGAGCCAATTGAATTCACCAATAATTTAGATTTTGAAAAATCGCGTTTCCTGACAGCATCATCAATGATAATTGCTACCAAAGCCACTAGAGATATAGGTAGATACAATGAAAAAGTTGTGTATCTGGGAGCCATAGATTGCTCGACACCAAATCCCACCCTTCCTAATGTAGCGATCGATCCACTACTGATTGAGTATGCCGCAATCGTTAGCCACCCTATTGTGCGATGCCATAAAATGAAGTCTTTTCTGCATTTAATTAAGTAAATACATACAGCGATAAAAATGCTAAATAATGCCATACCAACATTTTTAGCTAGATTGACATTACCAAAAGCAAACCCGGAACCGCAGAAACAGAAAAAGTAATCGATCGCTGCTTGTAAATGAACTGCGCCATCCCAAATACCTGGATGATGCGGCGGTTTTTGATAATTATAAAAATACAGCGTTGCATTCAATGTAAAACCAGCTATCCATCCTGTAAATAACCATTTCTCTTTGCTTAAATCTTTCCAGGTATTTAAAGCAAGAACCGGGAAAACAACTAGCCAAGAAAGCAATCCATTAGCAAAAGAAAAAGTACTTACAGTAGCCAAGGACATACAAATTAAAAATTTTACTTTAGAGCTAAGTTGAGAGTAAGCAATTAAAATACAGCTTGTTATACAAAGCATGGGAATAAAGATAACTATTTGGAATCCCCAAAGCCAATTTTCATACTGGACAGGGGAAAAAATTAGCAAGTTAAATAGCAAAAATATCAGAATTCCTTTCCATAGCATTCCTCCTATTGTTAATCTATTCAAACAATAGAGGTTGAAGGATATAAAGCAAGCCATTAAAAAGATCGCTAACATCTCATATTTCACATCCCAGTGAGTCAAAGATGCTAGACTTATAAAAACAATCCTGGGAAAAAACGGGCGAGTTTCATTATGCTGAGCTAGCAAGTCTGTGAAAGTGAGACCGGAAGTAAAGTATTTATTAATATATCTTGCCACGCCCCATTGATCGAAGAACGGCACATTGACACCATACTTTATAATTAATTTTCCTAGAAAAATCGCAGGCAGAACAGACAAAATTAAAAGCAATATTTGCAGATATTTATATTTTTTTGCCATTAGCCTGTCCTCAATTTTCCATGCGATCGAACCCTATCCCCAAAAAAACGATTTTACCACCACAACTACAGTGGAGACTCATTCACAAATTTTGGGGCAGGGGTGCAGGGCTTTAACCCCTGCCTTCTGTCCCCTGCCCCAAAAACGGTAATTATATCACTCTTAGGTGATTTTGTCAAACTATCCGCCAAAATTTATCTGACACTTTCTAAGCTATCTACTTGTTTTTGGAACAACTCTGTAAAGATACTCAGCACTGTGCGATTACGCACCTTGATACTGGCATTAATTGCCATACCGGGCTGGAGCTTAATTTCCCTATTGCCCATTTTCAACGTCTGAGTTTCCAATTCTATTGTGGCAGGGAAAGCGTAATAAGGACGTTGTTCCTGTTGATCCGGAGGCAAAACATCAGAACTAACTGAAGTCAGTTTTCCAGTGATAGTACCGTATTCTGTGGATGGGAACGATTCAACATTCACTTCCACTTTCAATTCTTTGTCCTTATTCAATCTATCCACAACCTGACCGATATCGCGGTTTGTCAGGTATACCTTAGCCACCAATTTATTGGTAGGTACAACCTTCAGCACCGGTTCGGAATCGATCGCTCTCACAACATATCCAGATGAATTTGGTTTGAGATCGAAGACAATACCATCAACAGGCGATCGCAACTCCTGATATTGCACAGCTTGTTTTGCTTTCTGGATTTGGCTTTCGATCTCGTCTAATTTTTTCTTATTTTCCAACCTCAACCTACCTAGTTGGCTGTCAATATCTGCAACGCGCTTGTGGTTATCGGCAATTTTAGTGAAGATATCTTTTGCAGATAAATCGATAGTATTTTTCAACTGTTGCTTAGCTCGCTCGATCGATACCGTGATGCGTTGTCTCTCTCCCTTCAAACGTTCAACTTCACCTTGAGTTCTCACAAGTTCCCCTTCACGGGCAGCAACTTCACCTTGACGGTTAGAAATTTCCGCTTGGATGGCAGCAATTTCCTGATAGCGAGACAAAACATCAGCTTCCCTTGCCGTTATCTCATTTTGCCTGGTCAAGATTTCCGTTTCCGTAGCTGCCAACTCACTTTGGCGCGTCAACCTTTCCGATTCGCTTTGTGCCAACTCATTTTGACGCAGCAACACCTGTTGCTGCTGCCGTTTTAATTGCAGTTCTGCCAGCGCACCTGCTTGGGCGACCGGTTCGATCCTGTTCAGCAGGTCTTTATCACTATTGAGCAGAGCTGCTGCCGTTGCTACTCGCGCAGAAGCATTTGGTATTTGCGCCCTTGCCGTTTGTAACCGAGCTTGAGTACTGCTGACTTGAGCCTTAGCCATTTCTAACTGCGCCTTCGCTCTCGGTACTTGCGCCTTAGCCGTTTCCAGCTGCACCCCAGCCATTGTCAATCGATCTTTGGCCGCTGCCAATTGCTGATTAGCCGTTGGCAATTGCGCTTCGGTAGCCGCTAATTGCACCTGCACTTCAGCTAATTGAGTTTGCAACTCTTGAACTTGCAATCGCGCCGCTTCTACGCGAGACCGCAATTCAGCGCGGCTAGCGGCTAAAAGCCCGTCTTGGTTGGCGAAAAAATCGCCTTGCCCGCCCGATACTTTTGCCCCATTCAACTGTGCTTTTAAATATTGATTTTCGGCCAGGAGAGCAGCCCTAGACTGGGTTAAAGCTTGGAATTCCGGACTGCCTACGGTGCTTGCGCCAGTAAATTGAGCGTTGTAAAACTGATTTTCCCGCAGCAGAGTCTCGCGCTGTTTGAGGAGGGAATCTAAGTCTGCTTGGGGTGCGGTCGGGTCGAGTGTCACTAACAATTGACCTTTTGTTACCGCGTCGCCATCTTTGACTAAAATTTCCCGCACCACACCGCCGTTAGGCGCTTTCAATTCTTTGGCGGCTCCTTCGGCTTCCAACTTTCCTGTCGCCGGTACGGATTGCTCCAGGGGGGCAAAAGCTGCCCAAAGCAGAGCCGTACCGCTTACGGAAACAATTAACCAAACAAAGGCGTGGGACCACCAAGAAGGTCTTTCTAAGAGGATAGGTTGGTTATCGGGTTCAAAGGCAGGAGGTGGAGGCGCAGGGGAAACTGCTTCAGGAGGAATCCAAACGGTATTTAAGTCTTTTACTTGAGTAGCGCTGTTGTTTTTGCCGTTCCCGTTGTTATGTGAATGACTATCGACGATTTGTTTGTTGGTCATAATCTTTAATAACTAATTGCTAATTGCCGATTTAAGATTGCAAATTGCAGATTGAATTAAATTTGAAATCTTCAATCTGCAATTTGAAATTATTAAGACATTTCCGATTCTTGTTGCTGGTAGAGGCAATAGTAACGTCCTTTCAGCGCCATCAATTCTTTATGAGTACCCTGCTCCACTACACAACCTTGATCCATCATCAGTATGACATCTGCACTTTTGACGGTGCTGAGTCGGTGGGTGATGAAAAAGACGGTGCGACCCTGAAACGCAACGGCTAGGTTCTCGCAGACTTGACGTTCTGAATGGTAGTCTAGGGCGCTGGTAGCTTCGTCCAAAATCAGCATTTTGGGGTTTTGCAGGACACTACGGGCGATCGCAATCCGCTGTCTTTGTCCCCCCGATAATCCCGATCCCCGCTCTCCCACTATCGTGTTATAGCCGTTAGATAAACCCATAATAAAGTCGTGAGCTACTGCTACCTTAGCGGCTTCGATAATTTCCTCATCGCTAGCTTCCGGATTAGTCAGAGCGATATTTTCCCGAATTGTGCCGTTAAACAGGAGCGTGTCTTGCAGCACCATCCCAATCTGACGGCGCAGCGAGTAAAGCTCGACTTTGGCAATATCGTAGTCATCTACTTGAATCCGACCGGCTACGGGCTCGTAAAGGCGCTGTAGCAACTTCATCAGCGTACTCTTACCGGAACCGCTTTGACCGACAATGCCCACAAACGTACCGGCGGGGAATTCTACACTCACGTTCACCAGTTGCAGTGGGCCGGTGGTATTGAACCGGAACGACACATTTTCAAACCTGACTGCCCCTTCAATCGGCGGCATGGCGATATTGTGGCGATTGTTTTCGTCTGCTTCTGGTTTGGCATCTAGAACATCGCTGAGACGTTCGATCGACAAAGCCGTTTCTTGGAAGTTTTGCCACAGTTGCACCAATCGCAGCAGCGGGCTGGTGACGTAACCTGCGATAATCCGGAAGGCGATCAGCTGACCCAAGGTTAGTTGCGGTGGGGTGGCTATTACCATATAAGCTCCTACCCACAAAAGCAGCAAACTGGACAGTTTATTAAAGAAGCCGCTGAGGGCGCTGGCGGTACTAAATGTTAGCACCGTTTTAAACCCTGCCTTGATATAGCGGGCATATTTTTCTTGCCATTGCCAGCGAGATTTCAGCTCGATGTTTTGCGCTTTGACCGTCTGAATACCGGAAAGTACTTCTACTAAATAGGATTGGGAGTCCGCATGGCGTTCTGCTTTGGTGCGTAACTGCCGCTGTACGATCGGTGCGACAACGAAAGTCAGCAGGGCAAATAACGGTATCGTTGACAAAGCGACGAAGGTCAGCGGCACGCTATAGACCAGCATGAAGGCGATATAAAATACCGAGAAAAAGGCATCGAGGACAACTGTAAGCGCAGTTCCGGTCAGAAACTGGCGAATGTTTTCCAGTTCGTTCACCCGACCTGCCAGTTCCCCTACCCGACGGTTGTCAAAATAATTCAAGGGCAGTCTGACCAAATGGTCGATTACCTCCGCACCCAGACTGACGTCAATCCGGTTGGTGGTGTCAACAAATAAAGTAGTTCGCACGTAAGTCAGCAGCGCTTCAAACACTGCCACCACCAGCAAAATCAAACCGACGCTGTGCAGGATGGTGGCGCTGCGATCTTTAATTACTTGGTCGATAATTACCTGAGTTGCCAGAGGATTCGCCAAGGCAAACAGCTGCACCAAGAACGAGGCGATAAAGACTTCAATTAAGGTTTTGCGATATTTGGAGATCGCTGGCAAAAACCAGCGGAGGCTGAATTTTTCTTGCTGTTCTTCGGAGCGCTTTTCTAACAGCAGCACTTGCCCCTCATTACCCCAAGTTTCGACAAACTCTCGTGGATGTCGGCGGCGAATTCCCTCTTCTGGGGTTGCTATTACCAGTTCTTTGGCGCTGATGCTGTAAATAATGGCGAAGCTATCTTGCCATTCCACCATCGCCGGTGCTTTTAATCTCGTGATTGCCTGAGCGTGGACTTGCACGAGTTGGGCTTTCATACCCATCATTTCGGTTACTCCACCGCAGGTGAGGAGTGTGATATTTCCTCTGGTTTTGATCTGGTTATCCAGTACTTTGCGAATCACATCTTTGCGGAAGGAGAGGCCCATATATTTGGCCAACATTTTGAAGCAAGCTAACGGGGCATCAATTGTGCCGCGACCCCGATAGTAGGGTAATTTCTGGTGGGTCGCTATGGCTTCCTGCGACTCTGGTTGCAGATCTGGTGCGTAGGGAATGTCGGAGTTATCGGGATCTTCAGCATATCCAGTCTCAGTGCCATCGCTTGCTACATCGCTGTCGTTCTGCTGTACGGGTGGCGACACATCTATAACTGGCGATGGCTGAACGGGCAATCGCACTCCTAATAAGCGGGCTCCTTGTTTGCCTTTGACTGGAACCCAAGGGCCGGATTCGTTGGCTGGAAATCGGCTACCGGTGGAGAATGCGCCGACGAAACCGCTACTGACCAGCCAAACTCGCTCTTGGTCTAGTTCGGGAAGGGTGACTTGACCGTTTGGTAAGTTTAGCACTTCGGTGTCTTGCCAAACTTGGAAGGTCAAGTCTTTGAGGTTGATATTTCCCAATGCTCGGCGCTGTAACTCCAAACTCAGGAGTTCAAACAGTTCTATGCGGCTGGGACGTTCTTTAAAAGCTTGTGCCAGTACCGGTTCGCTGTCGAGGAATGATAAAAATACGGATGCTGGGATGGTAATACAAATGACTTCGTTGGATGCGATCGCCGTTTCGCAGGCGACGCCCCGCACCAATCCCACCCAACCCAGCACTTCTCCCGGCCCTGCTACTTGCAAGCTCGTCGGCGTTTGGTTGCGCTGATCGTACCCTAACAGGCGTACTTGTCCTATGTAGACGATCGCTACCTGCGTGGGCATAATTTCTCTTTGCAAGATTGTCTGCCCGATGCGATAGCGCAGTAATTGGCTTGCAGCGGCAAGAGCTTGCAGCGCTTTTGGGCTTAGCTGCTTAAATGGCTCTATTTCCGCTAGAAAGGTTTGAATTTGCGATCGAGAAACTGCTTGGGTCATACACCACCACAATAATTAGATGTCAGATTTCAGATTAATTGGGAACTATAAACTATCAAATTTAACTTTCAGCGTAGCTGCCTTTCCTTATATATCTTTTCTTCATTCTTTTTCCTTCATTTTTCTGCCTAAGTTTGCGATCCGGGCAGTTTTTTTGAAAAATTTTTTGTTGCTGGCAGTCCATTGATTTTATTTTTGGAGTCTGTTTTGCCTCCTTATGCGTTCGATCGCCCGAACTCCCACTAGGTAATAGCCGCTGACTCCTGAGTTTGCTCCATCAAACTCAGAGGCCCCATTTGTTTTACTTGCTCGGCGAGCCAAGTTTCAAACATTTCGTCAATCAGGCGACGTCGCATGGGCTCATCTAGCTGAGCGGGAATAAACTTTTCTAAGCGAATAATTACAAACCACTCCGCTAGGGCTCGCGGTGGCCAGAGTTGACCTGGTTGGCTGACGGTGAGCAGCTGACCGATTGTGGGATGGGGTTGCCGGATCGGTACCGGCCCCAATACTCCGCCCGTATTGGCTTCTGGGCCCTGAGAATATTGTTTGGCCAACTCAGCAAAGCTTTGTTCGCCTTCCTGGATACGAAAGTAGATTTCTTGGGCCAATCCCAGGTCTTTGGTACGGATCAGTGAGTAGATGACTTGATCTAAAAATGATTTGCGGGTCAGAAAATAAGACTCTACTTTGCCACCCCAGGTTGCCTGTTTAAATTTTTCCACCCGCAAGGGGCGCACCACGATTTCCTCAAACTGTTCTACGCTTAATCCTTGGGCGGAAAGCCAAGCTTGCAGCGCTTCTGGTGTGGAAAGCTGGTACTGCGCTTGAGCTTGTGCGATCGCTGCTTTACTTTCTTCCTCGCTGACCTCGATTTCGGCGAGCTCTCGGTCAACTATCAACCCGCGCAAAAACTGCGGCATCAACTGATACTTGTTTAGCAGTACCAGCATTTCCGCCGCTGCGATTGCTCTGTTGCCAGCTCGATACAATTCCGTCATTGCTTGCAACTCAAACACTCCCAACAGGCTTGTTGTGCATCCACAAAGATGCTGCTATTACCTTACCCTCTAACCCGACTGTTTCGATCGCCCGCATTACCCCCGGCCAATTGGGTGCGTAATCGTCACAAAAGAGATATCCACCCGGTTTTAGCTTGGGATACCAATTTAGCAAATCTGCTTTGACCGAATCGTAATCGTGGGCAGCGTCGAGTAGGATCGGGTCGATCGATTCCGGCTCGAATTTTTTTGACGCTTCCGTAGCACTCATTTGCAAAGTATAAATTTTATCTTTAACTCCAAAGCGTTCAATATTCTTGGTAAAAGTCTCCAGTAAGTTACTGGTATCTATATTAGATTTTTTGTGTTCTTCAGAGCCTTGAAAATGATCGACGCAGTACAGGACACCGTTTGGCGGTAACACAGATGCAATTGCTACACCGCTGCGTCCCTTGTACGATCCTAGCTCGACTAAGTTGGCTCCGGGGGGTAATTGTTTGACAAATTTTTGGATGGCGATCGCTTCGGACAAATCAAACCATCCCTCAATTCGGTTCCATTCTTCAACTCCGGTAAAATCGTACTGATTCATCGCTCAGGTTGCTAATTTAACAAAAAGAAAGCAAAAATCGTCATCAACCGCTTAATATAACACTTGAAAAAGTCTCGATCCCACAAGTTGCGTGGCAACTTGTATAGATGAAAGCAAAGGCACTCTTACAACAAAGCTTATGCGGATTTTATTCACCATTCCTCACTACTTCAACCCCAGCGATCGAGGCAAGCACGGTTCCCAAGGTAAAGATCCACAGCCGCGCATCGAGGCGATCGCTGCTTGTATTACAAGTTTGCATCGGGTATTTGGCAAATCCCAGAACAGCATAGACATTGCTAGGGGTGCTGCCTTGCCTGCGAATCAGTCGCAAGCTCACAGCATAGATATAGTTATATGTACTACTAAGGATAGTCACCTTCTCGATCGAGTTCCGCTGCCGTCACATTTCTACAAACATTACCGCAGCAAATCCGAGCCCCAGCTGTTGGGCTTTGAGTGTCAGGCACTACTGAGAGACTGCATTGGTAGCTATGAATACTTCTGCTACATGGAAGACGACCTGATCCTGCACGATCCTTGGTTTTTTGTCAAACTTCAGTGGTTTAGCAACAAAGCTGGAGATATGTGCTTGCTACAACCAAATCGGTATGAAATCTCTTCTTTTGAAGGCAACCAAAAAACTTACATTGACGGCAACTTGGCACCCCAGCTAACAGCTAAATTTCAGAATCTACAAGAGCAACCGGAACTGGCGGGTCAAATTATGGGCACCCAGGTAACTTTCAGTCGCGCCACCAATCCCCACGCTGGCTGCTATTTCTTGAATGTCTCTCAAATTAACCATTGGACAAAACAGCCCTATTTTCTCGATCGGGATACCAGTTTTATCAGTCCTCTGGAAAGTGCGGCCACCCTTGGGATAATGCGAGCTTTTCGGGTTTACAAACCAACTCCTCAAAATGCCAATTTTCTGGAAATCGAGCATTTTGGCTCGGTTTGGAGTGAGAGGATGTTGGCAATGTGTGGTGTCAAGCAGGGGAAAGAGGGAGAGCGGGGGAGCGGGGGAGCGGGGGAGCGGGAGAGTGGAGAATTGTCAATTCCCAATCGTCAATTTCCAATCCCCAATCCCCAATCCCCTATTCTCAATTCCCAAGCATTACCGGAATATTACGATCGCATTAACCCGGATTTGCTCAAATTGCTACCCGGAGATGCCAAGGTAGTGGTAGAGATTGGCTGTGGGGCGGGAGCGTTGGGCAAAGAGTACAAGCGCTTTAATCCCCACTGCGAATATATCGGTTTGGAACTCAACGAGCGGGCGGCGCAGATAGCGGCGACCAGGCTAGACCGCGTGGTAGTGGGAAATGTAGAAGATCCAAACTTAGAACTGGAAATAGCTGAGGGTGTGGTTGATTGTCTTGTTTTTGGAGATGTGCTGGAGCATACGATCGACCCTTGGACGGTACTCAAACGTACTGTTGTATGGCTGAAGGAAGATGGTCTGATTTTGGCTTGTATCCCCAACGTGCAGCACTGGAGTCTGATTGTGAAGCTGTTGCGCGGCAAGTGGGAGTATGAGGACGAAGGCTTGCTCGATCGCACTCATCTGCGCTTTTTTACTCTCGATAGCATCAGGCAGATGTTTACCCAAGCAGAGTTGCAGGTATGCGAGATTCAGACGCGAGGAAACAAAGGGGAGGAGTTTCAAAGGTTCCAGGAGCAAATCCAACCCTTACTGAAGCCGTTAGGCGTCGATCCGATGAAATTTGCTGTCCAAACAGGGGCGCTGCAATACGTTGTGCGAGCCACCAAGTCACCTGTAGCGCTCAGGCGGCTGCTGATCCAAACGATGATGATGGCTCCGTTAGCGTGCGATCGCGTGCGGATATTGGAGCCCGATCGCTTCAGCAGTACTATTCCGGGTGTGCGGACGATTTCTTCTGTCAAAACAGCCGATTTGGGTGTGGGACAGCCGGGAGAGGAAAAGGTGTTCATCTGGCAGCGAGGCTATTTGCAATCTCCTGATGATATTCCCAAACTGAAAGAATTGTTGCGTCGCGATTATTTAATTGTGGCTGAAATTGACGACGACCCGATGCGCTGGCCGGTTCACGGAGAAAATCAATTTTTCAGTTACCGGGCTGTACATTGCGTACAAACTTCGACGGAACCTCTGGCGGAATTTTTGCGCCAAATTAATCCGAATGTCGGCGTTTTTAGCAATCAACTCGCTTATTTACCAGAGCGAAGACAGTATAAATCGGATGATTTGGTAACCATCTTTTTTGGAGCGCTGAATCGCGAAGAAGATTGGGCTCCCATCATGCCAATTTTGAATAAAGTGTTGGCAGATTATGCCGATCGAGTTCGCGTAAAGGTGATATACGATCGCAAGTTTTTTGATGCTTTGTCGATTGCCGATAAAGAGTTGGAACCGTTTTGTCCTTACGAACGATATCAGGAAATTTTACATTCTTGCGATATCGGTTTGTTGCCTCTAAATCCGACTCGTTTTAACAGCATGAAATCGGATCTCAAATTGATCGAATGTGCCGGTCATGGCGTGGCGGTGCTGGCAAGTCCTACCGTGTATGAAGGCTCGATTGTAGAAGGAGAAACCGGGTTGATTTATCGATCGGTAGAAGAATTTGAAGCCAAGTTGCGCCAGTTAATTGCAGATACATCGTGGCGGCATAAATTGGCAGCAAATGCTTACCAATGGGTGAGAAATAATCGTTTGCTATCTCAACATTACCGCCAACGTCGCGATTGGTATTTGCAAATGCGCGATGAATTACCTCGCTTGAATGAGGAGTTGCGAAATAGAGTGCCGGAGTTGTTTGATTAATAGGACGAACGACACCATAAAACCCGGTTTCTGGGTTTTTATGGTGTCGTAATTGTTTGAATAAGGAGCTTATGCTATGATTACAACCCCTCTAAAAAAACTCACTTTTGAGGAGTTTCTAGAACAGTATCCTGAAGACGGTATCTACGAACTGGTGAATGGGGAGATTGTAAAGGTGGAGCCGATTAGAGCGCATAAAAATGTGGCAAGGTTTTTAATGTTTGCTTTCAACGATGAAATCAGGCGAAAGGAACTTGACTATATTGTTGACAAGGATATTATCATCAGAACGTTCACTGCTGAGGGAAAAGAACAAGGCAGAAATCCAGATGTAAGTGTAGTTAGCCAATCCTTATGGAACTCAAAAGTAACGGCATACGGTGCTATTACAGAACCTCTTCAATTGGCAGTGGAAGTTGCTTCGACTAACTGGGATGATGACTATGTAGACAAACTGGATGAGTATCAACGGTTGGGTATTCCGGAATATTGGATTGTCGATTATTTGGCTATCGCATCTCGTGCTTATCTCGGCAATCCAAAAGTTCCTACTGTTTTTGTTTACGAATTGGTAGAAGGTCAATATCAAGCTAAGTCTTATAGAGGCAATGACCTGATTATCTCTCCTACTTTTCCAGAATTAGAGTTAAGAGTCGATCGGATTGTGGCAGCTAGTCAGATCGGAAAACTATAGCTATAGCTAGGAACTAGGGGCTAGGGGCTAGGGGCTAGGGTAAGAACGGTCTAGAATCAACGGTTTCAGAAATTAAGAATGACTTAAGCGCCTTGGTGACTGCGCTAATCGAAACAGAAAGCAACACAAAACAAAACAGGACTAGATACTTTTCTAGTCCTGTTATTACTTTGCTTCTAGAACTTAGAGGAGCGGTTAAGCAATCGGAGAAAATCGATTTTTTAACCGACTCAATGCAAAGAAAAGACCTGCATTCTAGACGATGATGAAGTCTAACGGTGAGAGAGGTAAGCCTGAATCTAAAGTCAGGAACTGAGTAGCTCCCGATGTGCCAGAACCATCTGGGTTATAGAACAAGGCACCAGTGTCCTTGTTGTAAACAATCAAACCTTGAGCTGTATCAGCTGATAAGGTTCCGGTGATAAATGAAAGTGATGGCGGATTGGTAACGCTCAAGTTCTGGAATATCGGAGTTGGGTTAGTAAAGCCAGGTACAGTACCATTCCCATCCAGAACAATCTTGTCTACTCCTACCTGGAAGCCTATGATAGTATCTATCCCCAGATCGCTCAAGGTGGCGATGGCTCCCTGCTCTGGTGATAGTGCGGTCGTTGCGAATGTACCGCCAGTAAACACGAAGTAATCGGCACCATCACCACCAATTAGGATGTCACCACCACCCCAACCAGTCAGGGTATCGTTGCCGTCGCCACCGATTAAGGTGTCAGCTTCAGTACCAACACCACCAAAGAGGATATCATCGCCAGCGCCGCCCAAAATGCTGTCAGCACCACTTCCGCCGTCCACGGTATCAGCACCATCTCCACCGTATATGGTATCAGCACCAGCTTTGGCAACAATGTAGTCAGCGCCATCGGCAGTGTCAGCACCTGTGGTAGTAGTACCACCCACCAGTAATTCTCCCTGATCGGTACCGATAAGGGTGTCGCTGTCCTCACCGCCGTACAGAGTATCGGCTTTCGTGCCTGTACGACCTGCTACTAGGTAGTCGTTGCCCTTATCACCCTTCAAGAGGTTGCCGCCAGCACCGCCGCTGTTTGTATCACCACCCAAAAGGGTGTCATTACCTTGGCCGCCGAAAAGTGTGGCACCAGAGACACCACCAGCAATGGTCAGCATATCGTTGCCTGCATTGCCGAACAGGAGAGCGCTACCACTGGCCAGGAGGCTGTCATTACCATCACCGCCTAGCACGGTATCCCCAGCTTTACCTTCGAGGGTGTCGTTGTCTGCCTCGCCATACAACCAGCCGGAGCCATTACCTCTGAGGATATCTCCACCCTGACCGCCATAAAGCGTTGCAGTTGCAGCACCGAGCAGGCTGTCATTACCAGCGTTACCGTAGAGGATAGATGCTGCGGCTCCCACCAGGGTGTCGTTATCGTCACCGCCCAACAAGGTATCGCCAAAAGTCGCTACCAGGCTGTCCTTGCCTTTATCTCCCTGTACGAGGCTATTAGAACCACTTTTAATCGTGTCATTACCCTGGCCACCAAAGAGGGTATTGCCGGCTACGAAAGCTTGGAGGTAATCGTCCCCTTGGTTACCTGCAAGTACGACACCGCCAGCAGTAGCTGTCAGGGTGTCATTTCCTGCCAGTCCGAGTATAGTATCCCCTGGGGCACCGCCAGTAAAAGTATCGTTTCCCGCAGTTAGTGTTATTTCAGGCATTTATCGTTCACTCCTCATTCCTTAGTCGTGTACTGGATATTAACTAAGATATCCGACGGATTCGCGACTGTTGCTCGCGCTCGTAGGGTTTCACAGCCAGATTCTCTGGCTCGTCCTCCGGCGCTTGCCTTCAGTAGTATAACTTGCATCATAGATTTCTCCAATTACCTAATATCGCACCAATTAAGGGCTTTTTTGGCAAAAGACTATTCCACTTATTTAATGGTTCCGTTCTGGAAAACTTACTCAAACTTACTCACAGACCTCGAAAGCCTGATTGATAGAGAGTTTGACGTTTCCTTCCTGCTTCATCGAATCCTTAATAGCAGTGCCATTAAGTTGGTGTGACCCTCCACAGGCAATCCCCGTCGAACTGACGGTTAAAGGATAATCAATTATGGCCTGCCAGTGTTCTAAATTGACACTGGCATTAAAATCCCGATCTAATTCAATGCCACAGTTAGCGCATTTGAATATTCGTGCTGACAATGGCATTTTTTGTCGATGCTGGCAACAGCTACAAAGCTGTGAACTCGGATAGAATTTATCAACTTTAATCACTGTTGCGCCGTACCAACTAGCTTTGTACTCTAGTTGCCTTTTGAACTCATAAAAACCGCTATCAGCAATGGCACTAGCTAAACGATGATTCTTGAGCATCCCGGAGATATTCAAATCTTCGATGACTATTTCGCTGTGGTTCTTAGCTAACCAAGAAGTCAATTTATGCAGTGCGTCTTGTCTGATATTAGCTATTCTTCTATGTAGTCTAGCTACTTTCAGATTAGCTTTTGTTCGGTTAATAGAGCCTTGAAGCTTGCGGCAGATCGAGCGTTGTAGATGAGCCAATTTTCTTTGGGTTTTACGGTAAGCTTTGGCATTTGGGAAAACGCTACCATCGGAACAAGTGGCTAAGGATTTGATGCCAATATCTACTCCGATCCGCTGCCTTGTTTTTGGAGATGGTTTGGCTTCTAGCTCGTATCTAAAACTGACATACCAATCCGAAGCTCTTTTTGTAATGGTAACGTTTTTGGGCTTAATTGCAGGTAGTATTTCGTGGCATCTCACCCATCCAAAAATAGGTAATTTAATTCGGTTGCCACTCACAGTGATACTACCTTCTAAGTAAAAACCGTCTTTGATATTCTTCTTTTTGAATTTTGGTTTGCCTCGACCAGGTACTTTAAAGAAATGCCCAAAAGCTTTGAATAAATGCCTTAAAGCTTGTTGAGGAGCGCACTTTGATACTTGGTAGTACCAAGGATTTGCTGATTTTATTTCGGCTACCAATCGCTTGTGAAGATCGATCGCGCTTGGTAGCTTTTCGTTGGCCGACAAAGCTTTCAAACAAATTTCTAATCCCCAATTCCAAGCGTGTCTGGCTACGCCTGCGTGTTTGGCTGCTAGGGTACGCTGTTGGTTGTTCAGGTTAAGTTTTGTATGGAAGCTTTTGAGCAATTTCTCTATACTCCTCTACAATTTTCATAAGTTTCTGACTGATGCTCTGCTTGGGCTGAATAAACTTACTCATTTCTACATAATAGCATCTATTATTGAGTAAGTTTAGGAATAAATAAGTAACTTTATGGCTGCTGCTCCCACCCCTGCGCTAAGGCAAAATCTTGAGTTTGTCGCTCAAGGCTTGACGCGATATTCTGTTGCGGTGACAGCCCACGATTAGCTACATCTTCAATCAGCTGAATGTGGCGGGGCAGCAAAATGTCATGGGAATATTGTTCGAGAACAGTTTGCCGAGCCTTTTGACGAATTTCTGCCATGCGGGTGGGATGATCCAACACTTCATCGATTCTGTCGGCAATCTGCTTGGGGGAAAAGAAATCCACCAGCAAACCATTTTCGCCATCGCGGATAATTTCCCGCACTGGTGGCGTGTCGGAGCCAATCACCAAGCATCCGGTAGACATTGCTTCAATCATCGACCAAGATAACACGAATGGCCGAGTTAAATAGATATGGGCTGAGGATGCTTGAATGACTTTGAGATACAGTCCGTAAGGTAGGGAGCCGACGAAGTGAATTCGCGATAAATCGAGGGGTACTTTCTTGAGCATATGGTCTTTGTAGGTTTCGTTGTTGGGCAAAGATCTGCCGTAACAAACGCGATCGGACCCTACAATAACTACATGGCAATTGGGACGCCTCTCTTGCACGTAGGCAAGGCTTTCGATAAATTCCGGAAAACCGCGATAAGGTTCCATCCCCCGCCCCACATAAGTGACAATTTCATCAACTCCTGACAAATCCAGATTGGGCAGGATCAGTTTTGCGTCAGGGTTGGGCTTAAAGTAGTCGGTATCTACACCATCGTGCAGCACTGTAATCTTACTGTGGAATTCTTCGGGAAACTGCGACTTTTGCCAGTGAGTTGGCGATATGCCCCAGTCACAACTGTATAAGTCGATCAAAATCGGCGCGTTCTTGATGCGAATTCGGGCCATATCATCCACAGATAAGGGTTCTGCTGGGTCGAAGTCAGCATCTGACCCAATGGCGTGATAAAACCACTCGAAATAACACATCAGCTGAGAGTTGGGGAACGCATCCTTCATAAATAAGGTTGGCCCCCAGCCAGAATGCCCGTAGATTACATCTGGCACAAAGCCTTCTGCTTTGAGCTGTTCGGCTACCCGAAACATTCCCTGCCCGTGCAGAACGCCGTTTTCTAAGAAGCGGACGTAGTGGTGCGTTTCCGCTCGCGCTTCCCGGCTTACTTTGAACAACACTTTGCGGACGCCGGGAATTTGCCACTCGGCGTTTTCGATTTTTGTCGCAAAGACAACTTCATTGTTGGGGTCTTTGCCTAAAAGTGTCGCCACATGGCGAAATTGGGCTGGGAAGTTAGGATGCAGGAAAAGAATTCGCATGGGCTAGGGGTTAGGGGTTAGGGGTTAGGGGTTAGGGGTTAGGGGTTAGGGGTTAGTAGCTAGCAGTAGGGTGGGCACTGCCCACCATTATGCCTACTGGCGTTGGGTTTCGTTGCCTCAACCCAACCTACTATATTTTCCACTTTCATATCATTTCACGATCGTTTCGTTAATTTCCAGATCCAGATATCGCTATGGCGGGAAATTGGCTCCAGGTAATCGTAAATAGGCGGCGATCGATATACTGTTTCTATTTTATAATTCAGTTGTTGCCAACGTCGATATTTTAATTTCTCTGCTGAAGGTCGATATAAAAATACTTCGGTAAAGCCAGGGGGAATTTGCGATATATTTGCTTGGGGGATAAACTGAATCTTGACTTCTGGTTGGAGGAAATAGCTAAGAGATAAGACTCTGGGCACATAACCGCTACTGATGACAAGGGGGCTTTTGTGCTGGTTAATAATCCTAGCTACTTCAGGATTGTAATAGCTGCCATATTTGTTCCACCAAGATTCGGCTTGAGAACTAATAGTACATGATAAAACACCTACTGATAGCATCGCCAGGGCGATCGATCGCCACAGATGAGAAAATTTTTTGCTGTTGATTCCTAAACTGAAAATCCCCCCGCTATCGAACCCGGTGTTACCATAAGAGGTGTGCGGGAAAATTTCTGCGTAACACATCATAAAAATAGTATAAGCGACTGCTAGTTGAATGCCCAAATAACAGGGTACGAGATAACGAGGAACGCCAGAGCGGATACCACCTACAATTAAATCGGGGAGTATGAGGGCAAGCCCTGTCACGCCCATTAAAGTTAAGATAAATAACCATACTCTTTTGGGAGTGCGATCGCAAATAAAATAAATCGAGTATCCTACCAAAATAGCGATGCTTAATATAACAGCTACTCGGATAACCACTGCAATTGGATTGCCAAAATTTACAACTTTACCCTGACTATCTAAATCTATAAAAACGCGGCTAAGGTTAAAGCTCCAAATTTGCAGCAAAGACCGCAGGTCTACTTTTTCTGCAAACTGACTGGTTGTACTTTGAATACTAGACAAACTATTAACAACAATCCACAACCAAGGCGTAAATGTTAGCAACCCAAAGCTGGATGCGAACAAAAATGCTATTTGTTTCTTGTGCCAGCGCCATCCTTCGCTTACAAATACATAAATTGCTTGTCCGATCGCAATTAATATCGAGAATAAGTAAGTATACAATAATAATGGTAAACTAGCTGCATAGATTATCCAGCTAAATTTTGTGTTAAGGCGCATAGCTCGCAGCAATAACCAACTGGATAACAATATAGTAACTGTCCACAAGCTATACTCCCGTACTTCTTGTGCGTAAAGTACGTGGAACGGGGAAACTGCGACAATTGTTACTGCTACCCAGCCTACCATCGGTGAGTTAAATAATTCCCAACATAAAAAATAAATGCCAGGGAAAGCTAACAAACTAATGAGGGCAGGTAAACTTCTTTTCACTGCCAATTCAGAACCAAATAACTTTTCCCAATAATGGGCGATTATATAATATAATGGCGGATGTTGGGAGTCTTCCGCTGCCAAAGATTTAATAGTATCGGTTATACCTTTGTCGGGACGAGGTTGCTGATACTGGTGTAACTCTGCGAGAGTTTTTGGTTTGTTATTGAATAATTCCTGTGTTGCTTCTGTCAACGTGTAACCGGCAATCCGCAATGACGTAAAAACTTCATCTCCCCAGTATACTTTTTTATCCAAATTTACGAAGCGAAAAAATACGCCCAGAACTAACAGAGCGATAATTAAAAACTTTACGCCATTTGGATGAATCCACTTATGGCTGGACTTATCTTTATTCCCAATCAAAATCTCTCCCCAAATACTCTGATAATTTGCGGTTATAAGGCTGAAAATATTGTTTTAGTTGATGGTGTGTTGCTTCGCTAACATCTTCTATGTCATAATCGGCAGTATTCCATTTGTCATATTTATCAAGCTTGTGAGGACGCAAACGTAGAAAATCAAATACTTGATGTAAAATGGCTTGCGGATCGTTGTAAAAATCCTCGCTTTTGAGGATCAAAAATTGTTCTTTAGGAAAAAAGGACATCCAATTTGCGATCTGCTCGATATAAATACCTCTGGAAAGGTAGGTATAATGCTGATGATTGAAGCTGTAGTAAGTTTCCCGGCTTAATATTTTTTCGAGTTCGCCTTTGAGCCGAAATTCTTCTTCTGCGATCGCATCCTCTAGGGACAGATTCTCGAATCCTAACTTTACCTCATGATAGTAATGAGAAATTGCTCTAGCAACCGGATTTCTCAACAGCACAATTAGCTTGATTTGGGGAAATAAATTGTAAACGCGCTGGGGAACCAAAGGATGAAAAAGGTAATAAGGACTAGCTTCACCGGTGATAAACCCAATAAGAAAATTATTTTCTACTTTTGCAACATCTTGTTGTACCGTTTCCCGGTCAACAGATTTAGCAAATCTGGCAAATTGATCTCGATACCAATCAGCACCTTTATGAAAGTTAAAGTCAAAGAAATGTACTTCTTTTCTTTGGGCTGGGACAACCTGGGGATGAGAATTTATATAACCGTACATAGAGGTAGTTCCACCCCTTTGGGCTCCTATAATCAAGAAGTCAGGTTTTCGTTCTTTGCTGTCTATTTTCATATCAAATTAAATCAATTGGTTTCCTCTAGGGCTACTTGTTTAGTCAGTAAAAGATGCTTTTCGAGCAGGTCTTTTTCATCGAACATTCTACAAACTTTAGCATAAGCATTGCTAGCCATACGCGCCGATTTTTCTGGATTTTTCAAGCATTCCTCAATTGCATCAGCTAAAGCTTTCGGGTTGCCAGATGGCACTAAGTATGCTTCATGTCCATCACTAACCATTTCCGGAATACCAAAAACGTTGGTGCTGACAATTTTGAGTTGAAATGCCATTGCTTCTAAAATTACTCTAGGGAACGACTCTTCAAAACTTGAGAATACAAAAACATCGCTCAGAGCAAAAAAGTCAAAGATATCTTTAGTTTTGTCAAAAATATAGACATTTGTCAGTTCTAATGCTTTGATTTGATGCTGTACGAAGTTGAGGTAACTGGGCACGTTACCGCCAACTATAACGAAAGATAAGCCTGCATTCCGTTCGGGGTAGCGAGTTAGCAGTTCTTTGATCGCTTCTACTAAAATATGCTGTCCCTTCCGTTCGCAAATAGTTCCCACCATCGTGAGAACGAGATCGTCTGGATTAATACCATATTTAGCGCGTAGGTCAGATTTATTATGAGAGCGGCGGAATTGGTTGATTTTGTCTATAGGAACTGCACCGGGAAAGGTGCGGAAATTATCTTTAGCATTCAACCTCTGAAACAAGTTACAGGTCGCTTCAGCTTGGAAAACAACTTTATTAGCATTGACAAAACAATCTTTCAGCAATTGTCGCATAGACTCTTCTGAGCCTTCTCCAAAACAGTGCTTGATGCTTTGTTCGATACTGATGCTTTCGTGAATATTCCAAATACTTGGCAATCCGAATAACCGTGCCATTTCCACACCCCAGAAAGTTAGTAAGGTGTTGGCTACGACTATATCGAAGGAAGATAGATCGAGGCGATCTCCTAATTTTCTTAACCGATTGCGAAATTCTTCTACCGATTCGTCGCTCAGTGGTACTTGGTTGGAAACGATTTTTACAGGGATGTTTAATTCTTCATAAAAATCTCGCAAAACGCCATCTTCTGAAGATATGACGTTGACCTGATACTCGCCCGCTGTAGCAAAGTGACGCGCATAGTTGTAAATAATTAAAGGCGCTCCTTCCAAATTTAAATTGTGGGTAATTACCAGTACTTTTAATTTACCCACTCGTTCTGTATGACAGTATTTGGCTGGATTTACTGCCATCCACATGGATTCTATATCTAAATTTTCGTTGAAGTAGGGGTCTCGAAAATTCGGATATCTGCTGAGAAAATTTAAATGTTCTCGGTAATCGTAATCTTTGCCTCTGGAAGCGCTGGTAACGTGGATGAGAGTTGCTTGAGGTGTAAAAACAACTCGTTTGCCAGATTGAATAACGCGCAAACAGTAGTCTACGTCGTTGTATTGTACTGCGAAGTTTTGTTCGTCAAAGCCACCTAATTCTCTGTATAAAGC
The DNA here is from genome assembly GCF_014696265.1 of Aerosakkonema funiforme FACHB-1375. GTDB lineage: Bacteria > Cyanobacteriota > Cyanobacteriia > Cyanobacteriales > Aerosakkonemataceae > Aerosakkonema > Aerosakkonema funiforme_A. The sequence continues at coordinate 39,710 of NZ_JACJPW010000065.1, forward strand.
GGTTGGCGTTAAAAGACAAGCACCGGTGACTGCCGATAGATTGCGTGCGGCATGGGGTAAAACAATATAACCTATTTCTTCTGTGTGTAGATTATGGAATAGATGATCGGCGAGTCCATTATGGGGCCCAATGACTACACCTGCGTGTTGAATAGTGCGATCGGGATATAAAAGTTTAGCACCTACTATGGCCACATCATCTATTGACATCCAGCCTACCATGTCCTCTAACCAGCCTGGGGCGATCGCTTCTATATCGTTGTTGAGATGAAGCATATAGGGCGTATCGACGTATTTAGCAGCGAGGTTCATTAACCTTGCGTAATTGAAAGGTTCCTTAGTTCGTCCTGAGTGAATGACTCGGCATTGTAGGACTTGATTTTGTACTAATTTTTTGAGATAGTCGTGAGTTTTCTTCTCCTGGGAGTCATCATCTATGATGAGTAGCTTTACGTAACGCTTATCAACAGTTCTTTCTAAACTAGCTACGCATTTTTCTAGCAGTTCAACTTTGTCTCTGGTGGGAATGGCAATAGTTACGGGATTTTCCGCTAGCAAGCTGGCGTCCCACTTCAATTGATACAAACATAAGCCGTGCTTTTCTGCAAGGGCAGGCAAAAATGGTTGGGCTTTGAGACCGCGACGTTGAATTGTATCTGATATGCCGCGATAGGCACTATCGAATACGTAGCGTTTTTGCGTGCCGTGGGAAGCTGTACTTTCGGAATGGGATCTCCAGTGATAGCAAACTTTGGAAATGTGTTTAACTTTATCTATATTTGTGTGTTCGGTGACTCGTAAAAATAAATCCAGGTCTTGAGCTCCTTCAAAACCTTTTCGCATCCGACCGGCTCGCTCGACTATTGTTTTGCGGATGACAGTAAAGTGCTGGGTAAAATTGTGGGTGAGCATCATTTCTGGACTCCAGGCACCCTTCAGTTGGGGATCGTACCTGCGTCCAGTTTCATCGATTTTGTCTTCGTCTGTGTAAATCCAATCGACATCGGGATTGTTGCTAATACATTCGGCAACGTGCAGTAGGGCGTCCGGCGATAAGAGATCGTCGTGATCTAAGAAGCCAACGTATTCACCTGTAGCTAAATCCAAGGCAGAGTTTGTCGCTGCTACGATGTGTCCGTTTTGTTGTCTAAAAGTTACTTTTATGCGGGAGTCCGATGCTTGTACTTCTGTCAAAACTTCTTTGACGTGAGGCTTGGTGGAAGCATCGTCAGCTAAGCAAAGTTCCCAATTGGGATAAATTTGCTCGGTGACGGAATTAATCATCTCCCTGAGAAATGCTTCCGACGTGTTATAAACGGGAACAACAATGCTGATTTTCGGGCCGCTGTTTTTTAGCTTTTGAGCATCTTCTGCCATGCGTGCTAAAAGCTTTGGGGTGAGACGGTTTGTTTCTAGCCATCTTTGATAGGGGTCTTGCAGTTGCCAAGGATGAGTTACGTTGAAACTTTCGAGAGCGATTTGGCGATCGTTTTTCTGTTGTTGATAGTAAATCCGCAGTTTGCGAACCCACTCAAATGGAGAAGGCGATAAGCGTCCGTGTTGGTATGCTGCGATTGCTTTGCGTGCGGCACCGTAAATAAAAAGAATTGGGTTGAAGCGTTTAACTTGCTCTGATGGAGAGGGCTGCACTCTAATGCGGCGAGTAAAACAACAAATCTTTTCGCCATTTTCGAGGACTGCCCAAATTGTGATGATAATATTTCCGGAGTAGTTCGGCCCTAAAAAGATATTCCACCGAAATCCAGATAACGCTGCGTTTGGCAAGTCGGGGAATACTTGTGCTACGTCAGGACGAGGCAAACCGTAGGATATCGGCTCTTCTGGTAAGCCGTCTCTGGACAAGCTGAGGGATTGAATGGGGGAGTTTTTGCTCCCGATCCAACCTACCACAACCAACATTCCGTTAGTGTTAATTTCGTTGATAGTTGGGCAATCTAGGCAACCGAGTAAGTCGCCTGTGGGAACTACTTCTATGAATAAGTCATCTTCTGACGAAATAGTTTCTGATTTTACCCCCAGGAAGGGTAATTTTGCTTTTTGAGCAAATTCTGCCATATCGGATAAATTTTTTTTCATTTTTTCTCAGTATTTTTTTATAAACCGATCGCCTGTTTGAATCGAAGCCACGCTGTTCTCAATTTCCAAAATTTACTGCTTTCCATTTCTTTAATGGTCGATCGCGCTTGTGCGAGATCTGCTTGAACGATTTGCAGTTGATTGTACGATCGCTCCCAATCTGTCTGCATTTGTACGAGTTGGGATTGCGATCGCTCCCAGTCTGTTTGCATTTGTACGAGTTGGGATTGCGATCGATCCCAGTCTGTTTGTATTTGTACGAGTTGGGATTGCGATCGCTGTGCTTGCTCTTGTGTTTGCTCCCAAGCAGTTTGGACGCGCTGCACTTGTTCCTGCGCTTGCTCCCAAGCGGTGTGAATTAGCTGGGTTTGCTGCTGTGTCTGCTCCCAGGTATTTTGGATTTGGTGCAACTGCTGCTGCGATCGCTCCCATTCGCTGTGAGTTAGCTGTGCTTGCTCTTGTGTTTGTTCCCAAGCAGTTTGGATGCTTTGCACTTGTTGCTGCGATCGCTCCCAAGCAGTTTGGATGCTTTGCACTTGCTGTTGCGCTTGTTCCCACTCGCTGTGAGTTAGCTGCACTTGCTGTTGCGATCGCTCCCAAGCAGTTTGGATGCTTTGCACTTGCTGTTGCGCTTGTTCCCACTCGCTGTGAGTTAGCTGCAATTGTTGCTGCGATCGCTCCCAAGCAGTTTGGATGCTTTGCGTTTGCTCTTGCGATTTTTGCTGGGATTCTTCCCAAGCAGCGTGTGTTTGGCGCAATTCCTCCTGGGATTTTTCCCAGGTGCTGCGGATGCGATCGACTTCTGACTGCGCTTGTTGCCACAAGGCGTGAGTCAGGGATACTTGTTCTTGGGATTCTTTCCAAGCACTGCGGATGCGATCGACTTCCGACTGCGTTTCCTCCCAAGCTGATTGGATGCGCCGCAGTTCTGATTGCGTTTTCTCGCTAGCGGCGTGAGCTATTTGCACTTCCGATTGTGCTTGCTCCCAAGCACCTTGGATGCGAAGTATGTCCCACTGCGCTTCCTCCCAAGCTGATTGAATGCGCTGTAACTGTTCTTGCGATTCTTCCCAAGCTGATTGGATGCGCCCTAGATGTGACTGAGATTCTTCTAATGCTGCCTGAGTTTTTGCTAATTCCATTTCCAGTCCTTCATAACGGATCTGCTCTTTTAGTAATGCAGAATCTTTTTCTGCCAAAATGTTAGCAAAGTTAGTTTTATATATTTCTAAGTGCTTCGCGCATATATAACGTACCAATCTCTCATGATTTTCCGGTATTCTGCACAAACTCACCATCGAATCTGCTCTGACCCGATAATCAAATAATACTTCTGGAATATGATAAAATTTCCATCCTTTCTCTGCTGCCGATAGCCAAAAGTCCCAATCTTCATACCCCAGTTTATCTGGTATTTTGGTGTCGTATCCGCCGCAATCTTCCCAAACTTGCTTCCGGTACACAGCACAGGCATCGATATAGTTTCTTCCTGCCAGTTTGTTGATATCGAATTCGCCTACTTCCCAAATACCCTTTCTCTCTCCAAAAAATTCTGCATCTCCGTAAACTACTCCTACTTCCGGATATTTATCTAATATTTCCATTGACTTTGTGATATATTCCGGCCTAATTTTATTATCGGAATCCAACGGCAGTATGTAACGTCCTCTAGCTTTTTTTACGCCTGTATTTCTAGCTTCTGCTAAACCCAAATTTCTCTCATGTTCGATGATACAATAACCGTTTTCTTTTAAATAATCCAAAACTTTTAATGTTACTTTTTCGGTCGAACAATCGTTTATTACTAAAATTTCGTAGACGCGATCTTGGCAGCTTTCTACGCTGGAAATCGCCTCTAAGATAAACTCGCCTTGATTGTAACAAGGAATTACAACCGTTACAGCTATCTCATTTTCTGAATCATTTAACAATCTCATTTGATTTGCTACAGTTTCATTTAACTGTGCTGAATTTGACTCCAAATATTCTGAACTTGTTCCCCGCTCTGGAGAACTTACAGATGCCAAAACAATGCTAGATTCAGAATTATTTTCCCAATCGATCGCTGACAGGGAGAATTCGCTGGGTAGATCGGCAAGTCGGTCTAATTCCTGCAACATAGAAAAGTATTGCGGTGACTTTTTATATAAATATTTTACGGCAAAGGAATCCCATTTTAAGCTTTTAAATATTTGTCGATCGTATATTAATTTAAATTCGCGATCGCTCGCCTTATCCTTTATTTCTATAGCCAGTTTATTTCGCATTAATTCAATTAACATTTCTGGCTGTTTCTGCCAAGCATTTACGTTAAATAAAACAATCCGATCCGAATGACTTTTATAAAAATCAATCAGTTTGCGATTATAATACTCCCAAATTTTCAAAGCGTAGTCACGATGTTTGGTAAAAACCGTTTCCTTCAGACGGCTAATTGAATCCTCTACATCCCACGGGTAGCGATAAACAAATAAATATTTGGCTTCCGGAAGCAAATCGTCCCAGAAATCGAGCATTAAACTTGTACGCGGGTCTTTCCAACCCCAAATAGGAAAGTTGTGCTGACGGCTGTTAATTAATTCTTTTGCTGTTTCTATATAATTTGCAAAATTGTTACTGTCCAAACTTTCATTTTCTGTCCAGCCCCAATCATGCCATCCCGATTCTTCAGGAGGACAACTATCTTGCAAAACCGAGCGCTGAAATTCTAGAAAGTCAACGTCTTCAAAGTAGCCTTTGCGATTATGCTCATCTGCCTCAAAAGTGTTGTTGCCTAAATTTACTCCTATTTGCTGTACAAACGCAGCCGTCAGAGATGTGCCAGAGCGGTGCATTCCCGTTATTATCAGTGTTTGCGGTAGTTTCAGTGCGTTGATATTGCTACTTCTAACTCTTGGTTTTCTGGCCATCTTTCCGGTGGTATATTATTCGCTATCGACGACGACAGTATTGTTTCTTTTTTTCCTTTTATTGCCAAAAATGTGTTTCGATCGGCTTCTTTTCTTTGGCGCATTACTTCATACTTTATCACTGCTGGGTTATGGCACTCATGTACGGATGTGAAACCCACCTCCGACAATAAATTATACAAGGAAGGGCGCGTAAACCAAAAACTGGTTAAATTGTCTAAGGATGCCCATAACGACTTGTTTCTTTCCTCCGGCGTTGAATTACCGCTATGTTCTGCATAGTCACTGCCCCAGTATTTTTGCTCGTTGTAAATATAGCACTTTTCGGCGTTTGTGCTGACATGAGTATCTAAAATAAGGAGCTTTTGGCAAACCGTTGCTATATTCTCCACGAAACGAAAAATATCCGGGACATCCAAGTGGTAAAGTATACCCAAACATAAGACTACATCAAAAGTGCCGTACTTTTCCGGACTGAGATTGCGAACATCGTCGTGTACCAGTTGTATGTTGTCCAGAGAAAGGGCTTCTTTAGCAAAGCGAGCTTTTTCGATATTAGCTTGTCGGCCTTCTATACCGACAACTTCTGCACCCTGAAGTGCAAGTTCTATGCCATATAAACCCTCCAGACAAGCTAAATCGAGAATCCGCAGGTTTTCAAAAGGTCGATCGACTATATCGGATATTGCTTGTAATATCCGCCTTACCTTTACCTCAGATCCGGTAATTTTTTGACCGAGCGTGTAGGTATCTTCAGCCAGCTGGATGTTGTGATTTGTCCACTCGCCAAACTTGTCTATTATTTCCTGCTTTTTTTGTGCGATCGCTTTTATCTCCATTGGCATTCACCTTAATTTTAATCAACGCCGTTTGTGGTAAAGGAGCTTTAAAAAACTTCTATTTCTTGATGTTTTTCGATCAAATCGGCATTGATGGTCAAACTTGGTTCGATCATCAAGTCAACTATACCGCTGGCATAAGAATTGGTTTCTGGTTGAACTCTGAACATTGCCACATCAATATGTCTGGAAAGATAGGTAAAATGTCCGTCTACCAAACCTGTAACGCCGGCATTTAAAAAGTAAACGCCAGGGTTAAGCAGACATTTGAAGCGAAACTTTACTATGACGATAGTTTCCGGCTCAATTTCTTCGATCGCTTGAGATGATGCCGTAAATGAAGCGCCTCCCAGTTCCAATCCACTCACGGTTTTAACCAGCATTCCAAACCGAACTTGTTGAGCGTGTTTGAGAAAAGCTACCGAGTAAGTGTAAATGTAGTCTTTCTTCCCTACTAGATGGTTCACCACTCTGCCATCTGGCATCGTTATGTGGGGATTAGTTATTTTTGCACCGCGAGGCACATAGGAAATTGTGTTGGAAGGAACCAACTCCGGATCGTAAAATTCCCGGATATTTTCTGGTTCTGTTTCTAAGTCTGGTTCCGAATTTGATGCTTCGGAAACGCTTATTTCTAATTTGTTTTCCAATATCGAAATGTTTTGCTTGAAAGCATCGTAGCTCACCGTTTTTTGCATTTCCCGGATTTCTTCCCGTAAATGCTGCACCTTGTCCTCTGGAGCGTAGAGTAGCTTATGATATTTGTCGAGAACAAACTTAGGATGATGGAAGAGTAGCTTTTCACCCCGATCCATTAAAATTGCGGCATCGCAGATTTCTATAACGGCAGTTGCAGAGTGAGAAACAAATAAAATTGTGCCGCCTCTAGCGCGGATTGTTTGGATGCGAGCGAAGCATTTGCGTTGGAAGGCTTCATCTCCAACTGAAAGAGCTTCATCTACTACGAGAATATCCGGATCGACGCTGGTGGAAACTGCAAATGCTAGCCTGACAAACATTCCGCTAGAATAAGTTTTGACAGGTTGATCGAGAAAATCGCCGATATCTGCAAACGCCACAATTTCATCAAATTTAGCTTCAATTTCTTTTTGGCTCAAACCCATTAATCTACCGTTAAAAAAGACATTTTGTCTGCCGGTAAATTCCGGGTTAAAGCCACTGCCAAGTTCTAACAATGCGGCTATGCGACCGTTGACGCGCACTAGACCGCTGGTTGGTGTAAGCGTCCCGACGATAATTTGCAATAAAGTACTTTTCCCGGAACCATTGCGACCGACAATTCCCAAAGTTTGCCCTTTAGGAACTTCCAGGTTGATATCTCGGAGTGCCCAAAATTCATCAGCTCTACTCTTTCCTGGCAGTAACAAATCTTTGAGGCGATCGGCAGGACGAGAGTAGCACTTAAAGCACTTGGAGACATTTGTGAGAGAAATTGCAATTTCAGTCATGACTCTGCTGCTAAAAGGACAAAGGATTGAGTTGAGTTACTGGGATTTTTGGTGGGGGTTTTTTATGTTAAAATTTAAAGCACATCAGCAAATGCAGGCCGCAATCGCCGATAAACTTGTAAGCCGAGCAAAAACACTGATAAAGAAACGAAACTAGCTATTGTCCATTCTTGCCAGTGCTTCAAGCTGCCTTCTAAGATGAGGTCGCGATAGGTTTCCGCGATCGCACTCATCGGATTTAAGCAAAACACCAAAGTACGCCACTTTTCTGGGATCAGGGAAGCAGGGTAGACAATCGGAGTCAGATAAAACCACAGATTTGTCAGTACCGACAAAGTTTGGGGTATATCGCGCAGGAATACCGTTAACCCGGCGACGAGATAACTTAAACCCGCCGTTAAAAGCAACTGGGTTAAGCAAACCAGGGGCAGCAACCAGAGGGTAGTGTGAACGGTTTGGGTGGTAATTCCCACCAACAGAATAAGTCCGACTAACCCGATCGAACTTTCAACAAAGGCAGACAATACTGGCACTAAGGGTAATAGCACTAAGGGAAACACAACCTTTTTTACCAAATTAGGTTGGTTGATTACGGAAACTGCCGCTGGCAATAAGCCGCTGGTGAATGCCGTCCAAGGTAGCAATCCCGCAAATATCCACAAACCAAAAGTTAACTTGTTCTCTGGCAATCCTTGCAAGCTCAACTTTACCCTGAGAACAACAGAAAAAACATAAGTGTAAATCAATAATTGGGATATTTGGTTCGCTAATGACCAAAAATTGCCCAAAATAGCGCCCTTGTATCGAGCTTCCAAGTCTCGTACAACTAACGCTTTCAGGAGATCCAACTTAGCCCACCACGGGTTATTCACAGGCAGATGGTGCCTAAATCTCCCAGCTTGACGAACAACTCCTTTCATTGACCTCAGCAAAGCTTGTTTCCTCGCTCACTACCAACACACCACAATATCGAAAAGGTCTTAGGTTAAGATTTTATTCATATTTTTGCAATTTGGGTAAAAAGTTTCTGGAGGGATTAGGGGTTAGG
>NZ_JACJPW010000066.1 GCF_014696265.1 Aerosakkonema funiforme FACHB-1375
AACCCCTAACCCCTAGTTACTACTTCATTTGTACGGGAACCTTGAGGTCTGCCGACAGCTTACCATCAGGGGAAATTTGTTCGCCTTCAATGAAGGAACGCAACATCCAAGCCATTTGTTCGTGCTGTTCCATCAGTCCGGTGAGGAAATCGGCAGTACCTTGATCGTGATAATTTTCAGCGCAGCGATCTATATGATCGCGCATATTGCGGATAACTTGCTCGTGATCGGCGACGAGGTTTTCTACCATACCATAAGCATTAGGCAAAGTCCCAGCATCTTCTTTGAGTGTGGCGTGTTTCAAGAAGCCTTCCGCAGTACCGATGGGATAGCCACCCAAGGCGCGAACTCGCTCGGCGATCGCATCAATATTTTCCGTCAAAGCAGTATAGTGTTCTTCCCACAGTTGGTGCAGCGAACGGAACTGTGGCCCCACCACATCCCAGTGGTACTTTTTGGTTTTAATCAACAGTAAATACGCATCAGACAAATCGCTGTTCAACAAATCGATCGCACCTTGACGCTGTTCTTGCGATAAACCTATGTTCAACGGACGCATCTTTAATAAACTCCATATTTGACACTCATCAATTTAAACAAATCTACATACAAACCTGACTCCACCAAATGAGATAATTATAATTTGTAGCCAGTATATAAATTACTTTAAACTTACATAAATCTCCCAAAAAACATCTAGCTAAAGACGGATATTTTCAAAATATTTAGCATAAATCGAGACTTATCTGCGTTTATCTGCGTGAATCTGCGGTAAAAAAAATCCGGAAAATTTTTTCCTCATAAAAGCAGGTAAAACGTAGATTGCCAAAGTCGCTGAAGGTAAAACAAAAGGCAATAACAATGCCGCAGAGATATAAACTTGCAAACTGATTAAACCATAAACTAACATTATACATATCAGCAAAATAAACCGCTTTTGACGACTGCGATCGCGCAATGCAAGTGCTAACGTAGTGGCTTTTCCCAACAACGCCGCTATCGCGATCGCCCAAAGATCCGGTACAGGTACGATCGTGCTTCGAGTCAAGTGATGATGCAGCATATAAGCATGAATTTCACCGCCTGTAAATATGCGACTTCTATCCGAATCATTCTGTCTGCGCCAGTATGCGATCGCAGCAGGCAAAGGAAAATTATCCTCGCCATCCCGCGATACTCCAGCATTCAAATATCCACCCGGTACAATCATCACCGCTTGCTGTTGAAGGTGACTTAGCTGCGAACGATCGGTAGTATTTTTGAGTAACTGCCAAGCTGGAATGCGTTCGTAAACTTGTTCTGGAGGAATAGAAAAATCAAGGATCGGATGCAACCAAGTTTGCCCGAAATTGTAAGAAAAGGCAGTAATCGGTTGTAGGTGCGATGCCGAAGCAAACAAACTCGTATATTCCCGTTGATGCTGATGTTTAAAATCGGATTTTATCTGGTCGATAAAATCTTCTCCACTTTCCAATTTGGGTTGAGTCGATAATAAATATGACTGAAAATTTAGTTGATAAGCTAGCGCTAATAAGTAAGAAAACGGCAACATATCCGAGTAATAATTATCTCCCGGTGCGAGTTTCATATAGCTGCCAACAGGTATAGCCATATCCCCTTGCAAACTCCATTTAGGGCTGGCAATTTCAGGCAAAACTTTGAGTCGCTGTCCTGTTTCGTCTTGAGTTTCTACAAATACAAACCAAGTTCCGTATGGTTGCTTTTGGACAGCCTTACGCAGAGATTGACTTAGCTTGCGATCGCTCTCAGTTCGGGGTAGAACTAAGAGATAATCCAAACCGATAACTCTGGCATTTAAAGCCGAAAGCCGATCCACCAACTTAGCCAAATAATCGCGAGGCATTGGTTTGGATTCATTGAGATTTCCTTCATCAATCGATCTTTGATCGATTTGAACCAGCAAAACAGGAGGCGGCGCTTTAGTGTTGGGAATTTGCCCAGTAAATTGGCGATACATTGCTTGTAGTAGCACCCGTCTTTCTAACAAATATCCCTGCACTGGTAACTGCAAACTCAGTAAAATTAATGTCAAAACAGCGATCGTCTCTTGTCTTGTCGGCAACAACTGTTTGAGATGTTGCCTGACCCCATGAGGTTTGAGTCGGAACAAAACTGCATCCGGGTGACAAAATAGGGACGGAATTAGATAAGCAGATGGATAAATATAATTTTTTTCATTTTGGAAATATTCACAAGCTGCCTGTAAAGATTCCCAGACATCTTTGGATTCGGCCAAACTTCGTAAAAACTGCACCAAAAATGCTTGTGCGACTGCGTTGTGGATAGGTTCCCGCATAACGGCAACCTGACTCAATCCCAAATCGATCAGCGATTCGGCAATCCTCAAACCGCTACAGGAATTAAAAATAGCAAATTGCAAACCTCTTTTTTTAGCAATAGTTAATTGCGGTGCAATTTCGCTAATTAAAATTGACGCACCGGGAGCGATCGCTACTTCTCCCCCAGTAAAATTTGTCTCGTTGCTGTGTCCGGCAAAAAATAAGATGTCCCAACCTTGTTCGTCGGCGATCGCTTCTCGAATCTCTGACTTTAATTGTGCAATTTCCCGTCCTGGTTGCCAACCGACAAACTTTATTTCGGCAATGCGATCGAGCGATCGCACCGCCGACAAATCCTGCTCGAAATTCAGTCCCCGATCGTCTCCTAAAATTGCTAATATCCTCGCTTTGCGGCGACGGTGCGATCGCATCTGCGACAAATATTTTTCCTCATTTGTTTCTGTCCGAATATTCAGCGGAGTCCGAAAAATGCGAACCTTAGCAGCAGATGCAAATTCGCTGCCAATTTCCCAAGCTTCCCACGGTAAACGCGCTAACTCTAAAGGAGAGCAAGTTAAAAAAATGTCAACTTTATTTTGTGCTTCCTTTCGATCTATGACAAATGACGAATAACCGCTGACAATTTGCCTGCGAATTTCGTATAATTCAGCACTCCGTAACCAAATCCGAAACTGTTGCAGAAAATTTGCTTCTACTTCTACCAGTTTGGCGTGCCAGTCGATATGGCGAATAGAAATAGTGCCGCTGTTTTGTACCCGTCCCCGCAGTTCCGACTTATAAAAATTTAAATAAGTTCGTTGCCAGTCTTGATATATCCGCGTCAGCGATTCTGGATACTCCAATGTAGCAGAGAGTTGCTGTCCTCTGCCCCAAGATAACTCAAACAAACAAGTTTGATGGATGCGCTGAACTTTGAGCCGAAAAACGCTCTCATGAGGAATCATATAGATTTTTCACTTCATAACCCCCCGTCATTGCCACGCCAAACCAGGGAATGCGGGAGGGGAAAGAAAGCGATCGAATTTTGGTTTCCGCGTATATCCCAAAACCCTATTACGAGTATAGTAGGACTTAGACAAAGAAACCCGGTTTATAGCAAAAATAATGGGTTTAACAGCTAAAAACCTACGAAGAAACCGGGTTTATGACCCTGTGTGCAACGATCGAACGATAGCCGATCGAGTTTGATTTCACACCAGTGAATGCTGGGATTTAGAATTAGCGATCGAGTCGAAAAGCAAACGGAGGTAACGTCACCGATACGACTTTACCCCTTGCCCTATCCTTCAAAGTAACACTCACTAAAAATTTCTCATCCCACGTACCGGCAATTTGGGCATAAATATAACCATCCCGACTATTTTGACCCGTCTGACGTTGTACTAAAATACCAGTCGAATCGCTAACGCCCAGTTTCAGACCGGGAGGTAGCACTTCGCCAGGGTAAGCTCCCAATATTAACATCAAAGTCCATTCGGGAACATTTTCTGGCGATAAAAAAGGCCAAGTAACCGCATACAAACGCAAGTCAACATCGCCCAATTTCAACTCTCGATAAGCTCCGCGAGCTTGTAAAGGAATTTCTATTCCCTCGCTACCTAATTCTGTAATGATAGTTTCAAATTCTTGAGTGGAACAACGCAACGCAGAACCAGCGGGAGCAAACACCGGCATCAGCACCCAAGCTAAACCTTCTGCTAACTCATTCATCTTATCTTCTAACCAAAGTCCAACATTTAAGGCAGGTCGAGTTAACAGTTGTAACAAATTTTCTAGATGCAATATTTCTGGTTGCGATCGGTCTAAATGACGAGCGGAATCCAAACAATTTTTACTGGTTAATATGGCACTTGCCTGCTTCCAATTAAGCACTTCCCATAAAGGACGAGTCCCCGATTCTAACCTAAATAATATTGCTGCCAGTTCATCCTGCATACTCAATAAAGTAGCAAGACTGCGCTGGGGAATTTCTGGCAAAGCAATAGCGGTCGCTTCTAAGCAGCACAAGTAAAGTAACAAGCGATCGCTATCGTTATCGAACCAATCTAGGGGCAAGCTGTACGTCCAATCTGACTCCGGTTGTAGCTTGGCTTGCGAGCATAATTGTACCAGTCGATCGTACCGCAAAAAGCCGCGAATTATTGCTTGTTCGTACTCTTCTTGAATTTCTAACCACACATAAAAATGGGCGGCAAATTCCGGTAATTCGATCGCCGCTCTAGGGCAAAATATCCGATCGTCTATCTGACTGCCAGTGGCGATTAAGCACAGCCTGAAATCACCAATTTTTAAATTGCAAACAGCCTCGATCGACCTATCTAAATAGGGTTGTAAAATCGAGCATTGCTCTGTATTGACACTAAGCTCGGCAGATCTTTCGTTTAGCCATTTCTCAAAAGCGAACAGTGCCAAAGCATTGAGATAAGTTTGCCACTGTTGTGCTTCGTTAGAAACTTGATTGCCGATCTCTACTGCACGCTTAACTTCCTCCGGTAAAAGCGATATCGCTCCTATGCTTAGGGCTTCAAAGTCTAGAAACACTTCACCTGAATTTTTAGGGTAATAAGTCATGTTCTTTCTCTCATTACTATTTTTTTCCTTGCTTAAACTAACTTTCTGTCCATCATCCAATTATAATTAAATTCCTTAAGCTTAAAATTTTAATTCTTGCAGATGTTGACAAATTTTTTCTGTAAATAAACTTTTTACAGAAGTTTTTTTCGCCGTACAGGCTTCTGCCTCAGCTTGCTGTATAATGGCGGTAATTTGTTCGTCTAGAGCCGTGTCAACTCGCTCTGACAAAGTTTGGAGTTGTTCCGGATCGGCATAAGCTGTAGCTTTCTCCAAAACCCAGTTACGCAGTAACTTTAACATCTGCTGGCGGACATCGGAGCGAAACTCTTTGAGCTTAAGCAAACGAGTTACTTGATACTGAGCTTGCAGTCCAACTAAACTAGCAATTTCCGCCATAGATTTTGCTTGGCAGTGAAACAAATTGAGAGCCAAGAGAAATTGTTGAGATGCTTGAGAATTCTGGCGCTGTAAGAGAGAGATGCGAGATGCGATCGCTCCTTTTACCGCTTCATCCAAACTCTTTTCAAACGAATCGCGATAAAGCTTTAAAAATTCTGTTTCTTCCTCTCTTTCCTCTAAAGTACTACCAAAAATATTGGCTTTTATACTAACAGCAAATTCTCTGTTATTTGGTTCATCAAGAGATTCTTCTGGCGGTTTACCCCCTCGAACATAAATACGATATTCTCGCAGATATTCTGCCATATCTTGCAGTTCTTTCATCACTGACTCACCGCTCAGTATCTGACTGGTTTTGGCGCGAAACAATTGGGCAATTTGTTGCAGTTGAGTATCCGTAGGTGGCAGACATCGACTTCTTAAAGGTAAACTTTCTGGCAACGTAGCAGTTAAATCTGCCCTTAAAGATTGGCGCGATTTCAGTCTATCTCGGCGATAAACAGCATGATAGCTATCCAACAATATACAAGCTCGTTCAATTTCAACAGATGTAAAGCGACAGAATTCAGAGAAAATGCGCTGTAATTGCTTCCGCTTGGTATCGTTCAGAATTGCCCAGTTACTAATCAGGTAAACACCGCGTTCTAACAAAAATTTATTCAGTTCTTGATGGTGTTTTACCAGCCTAGTTGTCCAGGTAGCTAAACTGCTGCGTTCCGGATCGAAACTCTGCAAAATCTCAGTAGCAAGAGATTTATAGTTACTTTCTCGCTTGCCACCTTTTTCTCGCTCTTTCAGCACAGAATCGTCATCCAGAACAAAAGGAAATAGATCCGAGCGAGTGAAGCCGTGTTCCCTGCCAAATTGAGTTTCTAGCTGAACGCAAACTTGTTCGATTTGGTGAGAAATAAAACACCGCAAACAAACGTCAGCCATCCCTCTTGTCGAATCCTGAAGCAGCAACCGCCATAATTGACGTTGCCACATTGCATCGCCGACGTCTGGTTGACCTATTTGTTCCCGAAATAGCTGTTTTAAAAATACTTTGGCTGAGGCAATTTCCTCTACTTTGCGCCTTCCCGTAGCATCGATGGTGATGAATTTCCAGTATCGGGATGCAGCACCCATGAATATTTCACCCTCGATAGGTAGTCTGGGGAGGAGTCGCCCTTGCCCTTTTTTATTATGTACCTGTGAGGTAACTCTCCCAGAAGTAGTTTAGCATATTAGCGCTAGCAATAAAAGCCGCTTTTACAAGTGAGTTATTGCCCAGACAGAAATCTTGTTTAAAAATAGCGAAACTCATGTTTTTCTCCTGATTTATTGATGCTAGTATCTGGCATCTAAACTTGTGTTTTTGGCGATCGAAAACCTGCCAAGAAATTAAGCGACTTCTTGGCTATTCAGATTGCCTTCAAGCTTGGCCTGCAACAATGTATTTCTGGCTCAAGTCCACTTATGCAGTCATTTTTTTGTAGGTTGGGTTGAGAGAAGCGAAACCCAACCCTTTATCTCAAATCCGTCTGCATCGGAATTGTTCGTTTTTCCCCTCTGCAACCCTAATGATTCAGACGCAACCGGAAACTATATTAGTTGGGTTTCGTACCTCAACCCAACCTACAAAGCTGGGGACTACTGGGGGAAGCGATCGACAGTATCGCAATAATTTTTCGGTGTGCCAATATCGAAAAAATCGCCCTCCACTTCATAAGCAAAACCGCCATCTGTGTATATCCAGCAACGCAGAGCTTCCGAGAGATCCAGTTCACCGCGCTCCTGTTCCCTTGCAGCTTGAAGATATTTCATAAAATGACCTGGGAGTAAATAAATACCAAACAGGCATATGTATTTATTTTCCTGACTTCCGGGAATGCGAAGACTAGCTCGCGCCTCACTAACTGAAGGTTTCTCGCGCATATCGGTCAATTCAAACACAGAAGATTGGTTGGGAAGCAGACGAACTCCTACCACGCCGTACTGACCGATTTCGCTTTCGTCGCGCCTAGTCACGCCCAACACCCCTTTGCCGAATTGAGTTCCCATATCCAGCACCTGACGCACGCAAGGAACAGGAGAACTTGACTTATAAAGATGATCGCCCAGAAGCAGGACAAAAGGCTCGGAACCGATAACTTCCCGACATTGCAACACAGCATCGCCAAAACCCACAGGTTCTAATTGATACACATAACGCAAGTGCTGCGAAATCGGTTTAAGCTCATTCCAAGCATCATTGATGCGTTTGCGAGCAGCACCTTCCAGCATTGCTACTGGCGCTTCGTCAAAGTAAGAGCGAATCAATTCCCCATCGCGGGGAGAGACAATTAGCACCACTTCTTCTACACCGCTAGCGAGTGCTTCCCGCACAATCCAATCTACCGCCGGACGGAGAGAACCATCTCGTCCCGGAACTGGTAACAAAGCTTTGGGGATAACTTTTGTCGCTGGGTACAGGCGAGAGGCGAGTCCAGCTAAAGGAATGACGGCGCGTGTTGGTTTCATAATTAGGGGCTAGGGGCTAGGGGCTAGGGTTTCAGGTATTAAGAACGTCCTAACTGCCTTGAGGATCACTAATAAACAAAAAATTATTCAATTCTTCCACTAGCCATTGTTTCTCTTTTTGGCTCAAAAATAAACCGAAGCGGTACTGACGCTGTTTCGATCGCACTACGCAAGCCGTCACGTATTTGAAGCCCAGCTTTTGCAATTTTATCCGCTCGATGTTTGCTGTCCGTTCCCGAACTTTTTGATAGCACAACCCCACTAACCACCGTTCTATACAAAAATTATCTCCATCAATTTCTATGCGTAGGCGCGATGTGGCACTAAACAAAAAATTTCTATCCAGTCGCTAAATTCAGTGGAAATATTGACGCGATCGCGAAAATCAATCTTCAACTTGCGTCGCGGTAAATCGGCAGGAATTTGCTTAGTTAACAAGAAAAGCAGTGTTGTTCCTATGCTAATTGCGATAGCACACGGCGGTGTCCTCTCGAAACCAGTCATTTACGAAAATTTACTTAATAACCAACCCAAAGCCTTTCTTAGATTAAAACAAACTCAGGCAAGGCAATCCCAATTCGCTCTCGATCGTAGACTGGGCAAGCAGCCGTTCTTCTGGGCCACGGGCGAGCAGCTGTGCGGTGCCATCGCCTTGGGAGCCCACGCCTTTGCCACCCCAGATTAACTCTTGCAGGGGAGGATATTCAAGTAGCTGGTGCAGTTTGGGCGCTTGTAATTGGGAGGGACAGGCAGGTGCGACGAGGCGATCGAATATCGTTTGCGCTTCCACCATTAACTCACCCACTCGACGCGCATCGCCAGAAATCAAAGCGGCGCGAACTTGGTAAACTATTTGTTGGTTTAAAGAGCCAAGAGCGCGACGAATTCCTTCGCCTATGGCACCTTCGCCATTAGTAAATTGGTTATTCAAATCGCGCAAGATTGTAACGGTGTCTTTGTTTCCCTGCAAATCGACAATTAAGTAGTAAAACAGACCACCCAAAGGAATTGTTTCTATTGCTAAATCTTCACCATCAAAAGTAAGAAAAGTCGGCACTTGACCGTAGGCACAAATTTGATCCATGCGCCCGCAGCGCGAAGGGGTAAGAGTTTCGCCACGGTAAGCCAATTCCATTTCGTCGCGTTTGTCAAGACCTAATTTGTATAATTCGTTGCACGCTCTCGCCACTAAAATGCAAACTGCTGCTGATGAAGAGAGCCCTTTTTTGAGAGGTAAATCCATGCGATCGCACTTGATTTCTAATCCTGAAATTGGGTAGCTTTGCAAAATTTCGTGCAAAGTACCCGCAACATAGCTCCAAAAACCCCCAGCTTTGGCGATGGAAAGCAGTTCTGCCGAGTCTGGAGCAATACAAAGAGGTTCTATATGAGGAAGATGAGAACAAGCTACTATAATTCCATCTCGTTTGCGAACGCGGGCGTAAATTCCCCCATCTGTACCGACAGCAATGCAGTAACCCGGTGTTTCTGCCAAATGGCGATAAGAACCAGCCCAATCGGAATGTTCGCCAAACAAGCAAAGTCTACCGGGAACAAATAAATTCAACCATTCGGAGTCATCAGTCATCTTTGAATGGTTATTTGACCCAGAGGCAATGAACCAAGGATATTTTAACCCACAGGATGCAGTGCAATTTTGGGAAGTGTGCGAATTGATGCAGACAGGAGTTTCGTCCCGTGCCTATACTCCCAGCCCTTATTCAAGTGCAGAAAGCTTGTTCGCTCAATTCGATCGAGAATATCTTAAAGCGATCGAACACTAGAACAGGGGCTGCCACTACGCGAAAGTCACTCACTCAAAAGTCACTCACTCAAAAGTCAAAATTCCTACCTTTTCCTCTTTCCCCGACGCCCTAACCCCTAACCCCTAACCCCTCGTCCCTTTTTTTCTTTTAACTTTTGACTTTCTCTAACCCAAGTCCTTAAAGGATTTTAGCGACAATGGACGTGTATGGCACAGGTGCCTCTTTGCCAACTGTCACCCGTACCAGCTGCGTAAATTTTCGGCATTGGTTTAAACTCCATACAGATTCAGAGGAGTGAACAGATGGATTTGCGTCGAGATGCCCTGGAGATTCTCAAAGAAACCAGTCGGACTTTCTACATCCCCATAAGTCGTTTGCCGGTGGAGTTGCAAGCAGCTGTGGCGTCAGCTTACCTGTGTATGCGTGCCATTGACGAAATCGAAGATAATCCCGATCTGGATAATCCCACTAAAGCAAAGTTTTTGCGAAATATTAGCCTGACCTTGCAGGCAGCGGTTGATGGTTCCAATATGGATGATTTTTGGTTGGGATTGGCTACGCACCAGAGTTTGCTGCCGGAAGTATCTATTCGCATTCGGGAATGGGCTTTACTGGCACCTGCAAGCATTGCGCCTCGCGTTTGGGATGCGACGGCGGCAATGGCCGATCGCATGGCTTACTGGGCGATGAACAACTGGACAATTCGTACAGAAGCCGATCTCGATCGCTATACGTTTGGGGTGGCTGGTGCGGTGGGGTTGTTACTTTCTGACTTATGGGCTTGGTATGATGGGACGCGCACGGATCGAACTCAGGCGATCGGCTTTGGGCGCGGCTTACAAGCTGTGAACATTTTACGCAATCACAATGAGGATCGGGCGCGTGGAGTGGAGTTCTTTCCAGAAGGCTGGACAGCCGACGATTTGCAGATTTATGCGCGTCGCAATCTCAGCCTCGCTGACGCCTATACTAAGTCTCTCCCTCCTGGGCCAGCTTTGGACTTTTGCCAAATTCCCCTCACTTTGGCTCATGCTACTCTCAACGTGATGGCTCATGGCGAGAAGAAACTCAGCCGCAGTGCGGTTATGGCGCTGATTTCCCAGGTGACCGGCGCTAAATAGTTTTGAGTTTTGAATTTTGAGTTTTGAGTTCAAAAATTTTGAACTCAAAACTCAAAATGATTTTGTTTCATTGTTCATTTTTCATTGCTTATTGTTCTCACTCACTAACAAATTGCTAATGACTAATGACTAATGACTGATGACTAATGCGAGGAGAAATTTTGGATGACTGCTAAGTTGAAATCTTTGGAGCGAGCGGTTCCCGAAATGACTACAGGGAGAAAGCTCTACGCACCGCGCAACCATCGTCGCATTCTCTGTATTTTTCCCAAGTACAGCCCATCTTTTGGCACATTTCAGCACGCTTATCCGCTGACGAATGGTGTTAAAGCTTTTATGCCACCTCAAGGTATTTTGGTTGTGGCTGCTTATTTACCGCAAGAGTGGGAAATTAGGTTTATTGATGAAAATGTCCGCCCTGCCAAAAGATCCGATTACAAATGGGCAGATGTGGTAATTGCTAGCGGGATGCACATTCAGCGCCCACAACTGCATAAAATTAACGAACTCGCTCATCGAGAAGGCAAAATTACAGTTATCGGTGGCCCCTCTGTCTCCGGTTGCCCTGAATATTACCCGGATTTTGATATTTTGCACTTGGGTGAGTTGGGGGATGCGACCGATTTAACGATCGAATACCTCGACGAACACAACGAACGTCCGGAAAAGCAAATTCGCTTTGAAACTAAAGAACGTCTGCCTCTCAGCGAATTTCCCATCCCAGCTTATCACTTGCTGAATATCAATAATTATTTCATTGGCAGCGTTCAGTTTTCCAGCGGTTGCCCTTATCGCTGCGAATTTTGCGATATTCCGGAACTTTACGGTCGCAATCCTCGCATGAAAACACCCGAACAGGTGTTAGCAGAACTCGATGCTATGCTGAAGGTCGGGAATCCCGGTGCGGTGTATTTTGTCGATGATAATTTTGTGGCCGATCGCCGCGCTGCCATGAATCTCCTACCTCATTTAATTGATTGGCAAAAACGCAACGGCTATCCCGTTCAATTTGCCTGCGAAGCTACCTTGAATTTAGCCCAAAGTCCCAAACTTTTGGAAATGATGCGGGAAGCTTATTTCGGTACTGTTTTTTGCGGCATCGAAACCCCAGACCCCGAAGCGCTGCACTCAATTTCCAAAGACCACAACCTCAGTATGCCGATTTTAGAAGCGATTAAAACTTTGAACAGCTACGGCTTGGAAGTGGTATCGGGAATCATCTTGGGGCTGGATACGGATACGCCAGATACGGCAGATAGACTACTCGAATTTATTCGTCTGTCTAACATTCCTATGTTGACAATCAATCTGCTTTATGCCTTACCAAAAACTCCTTTGTGGCGCAGGTTGGAAACAGAAGGAAGATTAGTTTTTGCAGAAAATCGCGAATCAAATGTCGAGTTTTTAATGCCTTACGAACAGGTGGTCGAAATGTGGCGTCGCTGCATTACAACTGCCTACGAACCGGAATTTTTATATCAACGGTTTGCTTACAACATGGAACATACTTATCCCAACCGCATTAAGGTTCCCAACAGTCCTCAGCGTGCTTCAAAAGAAAATATCCGCAAGGGTTTAATTATGTTGACTAAAATCCTGCTGGGCGTGGGTGTTTTTGGTAGCTACCGTCAAACTTTTTGGCGGATGGCCAAACCTAAATTAAAAGCAGGAAAAATTGAAAACATAATTCATGTAGGGTTAGTAGCTCATCACTTAATCGAGTTTACTCGTCAGTGTGCTAAAGGCGAGGAATCTGCTTCGTTCTACTCTCAGAAAGTACGCCAAACTCAATCCTTTTTGCTGAAAGCAGCTTCTCGGTAACAAAAATTATCAAAAAAGGGCAAAGGCCAAAGGTAAAATAAATCTTTTTCCCTTTTGGCCTTTACTCCCTTCCCGCCGTAAGATTATCGATCGCAAGTTACCTGTAGTTCTTTTCTCCCCCACTTCCCCCCAAAGCATACATATTCTTTGAGCGGGAAGGGAGTATCCTTGCCCTTTTCGTTATACCTCAGTCTGCTTGTTTACCTAGATGCGAGCTTTTACTTGATATTTGTAAATTAATTATAAGTTGCTTCCCTTATTTTCAAAAATCCGTTAATGTCTCTATCGTGGCAAATTATCAATACGGTACACTTCTGCCTGTTACACAACCGGGCAAAACCACACTTAATAATGCTTAAATCGAAAAGTATAAGTTTTGTTACTGCTGCTGTTTTGAGACAGGTCACCAGTTTTCAAACCTGCTCTACCGCAAGGTAGATGACTTGGAGAAGGGTGCTGTATAAGAATGGCGACAAATTTGCCAACTATCTCGAACGGTCACCAAGTTAACCGTCAGAGGTATATAGCAAAATAACTGGCAATGTAGATTTTTATCCCGATTTTTCTGCATTTCTGGGGAATAAAATTGGCCACTTTTGTAGACATAAAACTTATAACGCTATGAATCAAATTTGGTCTCGCACGAAGCATTACCTACACTGGGTAATGTTAGGAGGAATGCTATTTTTCTTTACTAAAGCGCTCAGACATCACTGGGAGGAAGTGGCAGCTATTCGCGTTGATGGTACGGGATGGTTTTGTTTGGCGATCGGCATAACTGCCAGTTTACTAGCTTTTGTTTGGTCTGGATTGGTGTGGGGTTGGACTTTACAAGAATTCAAGTATCGTCTGAACTTCCCTTGGCTGGTTAAAGTATATTTGAAAACCCATATTGCCAAGTATTTACCGGGTCACGTCTGGCACTATTACGGTCGAATTTGGAGCGCTAAACAGGCAGGGGTTTCTGTCAATATTGCTACCCTGAGCGTTGTCATCGAGCCTTTTTTAATGATATCCGCCGCTCTATCGACCGCGATAATTACCAGCCAGTTAAGTGGGACAGGATCGCAAAATACCTATAATTGTGGATTGCTAGCTGTCGGGTTAGTTACAGTACTGATGATAGTTCATCCCCGATTTCTCAATCCGCTATTGCAATTGCTGGCAAAATTAAAGGGAAAGAAAAAGGGCTGTCCTTTAGTTCAGGATTCTGCTTTTAAGCTGCAACGCTATCCTGTCAAACTTTTGTTAGGAGAATTGGGTTTTGTAGCGCTACGAGGCGCGGGATTTTTGTTAACATTTATGGCTCTGCACCCAGTTAGTCCCAGTCAAATACCAATGCTAATCAATACTTTTAGTTTAGCTTGGTTGGCGGCTCTAGTTCTACCAGGGGCACCGGGGGGAGTGGGAGTGTTTGAAGCTACAGCGATCGCACTCCTCGATCGATCTTATTCTACCGGATTGGTACTGAGTGTGGTAGCTGTTTTTCGTCTGGTTACTATCCTGGCTGAAGCGATCGGTGCTGGGTTATCTTACTTAGACGATCGTCGCTTTTCGCACAAATACAATCTCGATAACACCGCGACCGCAGCAGAACTTGTTCGCATCGACTGAGTAAACGACTATACATTTTATTTGCAGAAACTAACATTAAAGTTTATGCTAATGGCGTCATTAGTCATCAGTCATTAGTATATTTTTCGTCGTAGTTCATAGCCAAGAACTACGAACAACGATCGATGCCCTATGCCCCATTCTCCATAAAATTTATGTCTGTTTTGCAACAAGCGATCGATACTATCAAACTGTTACCAACTGGTGGCCCTGGTGTATGCACGATTTTAATCACTAATGCCTGCAATGCTAATTGTGATTTTTGTAACTACGCACGGGAAAAAACCTTCGTCACAGAACACAAATGGATCGATGCAGACAAATTATGCGAAGCGATCGATATTTTGTACGATCGCAGCGTTCGCTACCTGACATTTGTGGGAGGGGAACCGACTTTGCACCCCAGGCTGAAGGATATTATCGCCTATGCCACCAAAAAGGGTATGCGTTCAACTGTGGTAACAAATGGCTCCAAACTTACACCGACGCTGTTAAAAGAACTCAAAAACAGCGGGCTTAAAAATTTGTCTATTTCTATCGATTCGCCATCAGCTGAAAAACACGAAAAAAATCGAGGTTTACCCAAAGTTTGGGAACGCATCAAAGCCGCCAATGAAGAATGCAAACGCTTATCGATAAAAACAGCAGCATCGGTAACAATCAACAAGCTGATCGGAGACTTTCGAGAACTTTTAGCTGCCGTCAAAGAACTTGGCTTTGAAAGTGTCACTTTCGCTTATCCAAAAACTTCATCGGGTGCGACTACATCCCTCAGTTTTTCTGAGACTTCGCTACTAATTGACTACACCCCAGACGAGTTAATCGCCGCACTGGAAACTGTGAAATCGCTTAAAGGAGAATTTGGCATTCTCAATCCGGGTGAATCTTTAACAGAACTGGTGCGTTTTCTCAAACAAGAGAAGCAGATGTATCCCTGTTATGGTGGATACAAATATTTTTATTTGGATTACAATTTCGATGTGTACAGGTGCGATCGCTGGCCAACAAAGATGAGTTCGATTTTTGATTTCCGCGACCAACCTTTTATCCGCGATAACTGCACCCAATGTATGAGCCAATGCTATCGAGATTCTAGCGTTTTATTGCACACTTCGGTGTCGGTTGGCGATGCGATCGGACATTTGCGGGAAGGTAAGATTTTAAGTGCTGTACAAGATATAGCGAAACCGAGCAATTTCTCTTCCTTGAAAACTTTGATTGAGGATTGGGGTACGCTTAAGAAGCTGGCAAAAATTGAGAAATGAAATAATAGGCGATCGTTTCCTTCTAAAGCCATTGCATCCTGTTTGTGAGGAGGTAATGTTTTTAGAGGGTGCGAGCCCTTATTCAGCGCTACGCTGCTTGTCTGAGCGTTTCTCTAAGCACCTCATTCACTAACTGGTTAAGCGCTACTCCTTGCTGTTGAGCTTTTTGAGATAGAATTTGCATCAAATCCTCATCGATTTCAACTTCAAAATGTCGCCTTTTTAACTCTGTTTCCACAGTTACAGTCTCAAAGCTATTAACTGCCGAACAAATATTTCAAGCCCCCCAAGTTTGGGGGGCTATCCAAGCCTAATCAGTCAGTATTCCACCAGATTGAATTCGCAATCGTCGTCCGCGCCAATATACGCTTTGTCCGAAAGCACCACCTACCCAAATAACAAAATTCATCAAATCGCGAATAGGTAGCGCCCAAAGCCACCACAAAAGTTGCGGACGACCCATACTATAAATAGCTGTTAGCGCTTGCACAAATCTGAACGCAAACGTGACAATACTTACAATTATTGCCCAACTTTGAAAACCCGATAGCAACAGTAAAGCAATACAGTAAATTGTGCCGTAAGATAATCCCATACCGTAATAGTCAGGGCCACGGTTGATCCGAATTGTTCTCGCCCAACGCAATTCCCGCAGAAAAACTTGCTTGACTGTTTCGCGCCCGCAATCATTATCGAGGATATATTTGGAGAGTTCGACTCGATAGCCTACTTCGGTTGCCATTTTACCGATATGATAATCCGAACCGATGCGATTGACTACTTTTTGTAAGCCGCCGAATTTTTCTAGAACAGATTTGCGGGTGGCAATAGTTGGGCCAAGAGAAAATTTTAAACCACCATCCAAACTTCGCGCTACTAACACGCTGGGGATGAAGTCGGTACACCTCCCCAAAGAGGCCAAAGCTGCACCGAGAAATTTGGGAGCGCGATCGCAATATCCGCAAGTTACCACGCCGATCGCCGGATCTGCAAGCGGGGAAGTCACATGGCGGAGATAATCTGGGGTAACGCGAATATCGCTATCGGCAAAAATGACGATTTCGTTGTTTGCTTTTTCCAGTAAGTGCCACAAATTGCTGATTTGATGATTAATTCCACGCGCTTCTAAGCCGTAAAATAGTTTAGCGCGATCGGGAAATTTTGCTACCACTTCTTTTAATACTGGTATCGCCGGATCTGACGGACTCATCACACCGAACAGCACTTCGTATTCTTCGTAATCTTGGGTGCAAAAAGATGTCCAGTTTTCTGTTGCGCCTTCATCTACTCCGCAAACTGGAATTAAAATTGATACTGCTGGGAGATCGGCAGCAGTTTCTCCCTTACCATCATAGAAAAAGCGAATGGTGCAGAAAGCGCAAACCGCGTAAAAAATCAGCGATATCGCGATAAGAAACAAGAAAATTAGTTCTACAGCAATAATCATTTATAAGAATCTCAGAGTGTAAATTTTTACTTGGTAATTCCACATGAAAAATTTCAAATTTCAAATTCTAGATTTAGATTTGAAATTTGAAATCTTCAATCAGGATAATAAACCGGGTTTCTTTCGCTTAAAGCAACGAATATCGACTTTTACAGCCAAAGAAACCCGGTTTCTGGGATTAACTAACCATTCCGAATACACTGCCGATCGCACGCACCACATTACTCGGCTGCATCGCATCCGTTGCTGCTGTCGGTTCGTAGCCGCAATGTACCATACAATCCGCACATTTGGGATTGCCGCTATGGCGACCGTAGTTATTCCAGTCTGTATTTTCCAGCAATTCTTGGAAGCTGGAATAATGACCTTCATTGAGAAGATAGCAGGGTTTTTGCCATCCTAAAACGCTGTAGCTGGGACTTCCCCAAGGGGTACAATCGTAATCTTTTTCGCCGATGAGAAAATCCAAAAACAGGGGGTTGTGGTTGAAGTTCCAATTTTTCTTTCCGGCTTTGTAAGGCGCTAAAATTTCTCGGAATAAGGCTTTTGTCTGTTCTCGTTTGAGAAAATGTTCTCGATCGGGTGCCCATTCATAACTGTAGCCGGGAGAAATCATCATCCCATCAATATCTAATGTGGCGAGAAAATCAAAGAAATCTTGCATTTCTTTGGGGTCTGTGCCGTCAAACACGGTAGTATTGGTGGTGACGCGAAATCCTTTGGCTTTGGCGGCGCGAATCGCTTTCACGGCAGTATCGAAAACCCCTTTGCGATCGACACATTTGTCGTGCAGTTCTCGCAATCCATCCAGGTGTACGCTGAATGTGAGATAAGGCGAAGGTTCAAATTTATCCAGGCTTTTTTCTAGCAACAAGCCATTCGTACACAGATAAACAAACTTTTTCCGCTCTACCAAACCCTTGACAATTTCATCAATTTGTGGATGAAGCAGCGGTTCTCCCCCAGGAATGGAGACGATCGGTGCGCCGCACTCTTCCGCAGCGGTAAAGCACTGTTCCGGGGAAAGGTTTTGCTTGAGAATTTCTGCTGGGTGCTGGATTTTACCGCAACCGGCACAAGCAAGATTGCAGCGGAATAAGGGTTCCAACATCAAGACTAAGGGATATTTTTTGCGACCGGTAAGACGTTGGGCGACTATATACTTGCCCACTTCCAGCGCTTGTAGTAAGTTGATTGCCATTAATTTCCGCTCCTCTCACCAAAGAAATCTCACATTCGGAGTTTTGCGTAGTTTAACTCAACTGACAAGGCGATCGCTAAAGCATCATCATAGTATAGAGCAGTCCACATTTAGTTGAGCTTTTAGGTTAATTGGTTTTGAGTTTTAAATTTGAATGTCAGGCTTGCTGCTCTCATACCCAAGCGCGAGCGGGAGTATTTTATACACCTCACGGCTTGGTAGAAACGCCTCGTTTTATGCCGGTGGGAACGTTAGCGACTGTGAAAACTTTAACCACGGCTCAGTTGCAAGCTACAGGCGCACAAATGATTTTAGCGAATACCTATCACCTGCATCTCCAACCCGGAGAAGGAATTGTCGCAGGTGCTGGCGGTCTGCATAAGTTTATGGTTTGGGATAAGCCAATGCTGACCGATTCCGGTGGTTTCCAGGTCTTCAGTTTGAGTAAATTGCGTAAAATAACGGAGGAAGGTGTAACTTTTCGTTCGCCTCGCGATGGCAGAATAATTGAATTGACGCCGGAGCGATCGATCCAAATTCAAAACGCCCTCGGCGCTGATGTGATTATGGCGTTTGATGAGTGTCCGCCTTATCCAGCCGAATGGCAATATGTGGCGGCTTCTTGCGATCGCACTTATCGCTGGTTGGAAAGATGTATAAAAGCGCACGAACGTAAGGATCAAGCTTTGTTCGGGATCGTTCAGGGGGGTGTTTATCTAGATTTGCGGCAGAAAGCAGCCGCATCTCTGGCAGAATTAGATTTGCCTGGATATGCGATCGGCGGAGTGAGTGTGGGGGAACCGCCGGAATTAATCGAGAAAATCGTCAAAGCTACCGCACCCTTGCTACCGCGAGAAAAGCCGCGTTACTTGATGGGAGTGGGTACGTATCGGGAAATGGCGCGGGCTATAGCAGGGGGTGTGGATTTGTTTGACTGCGTGATTCCGACGCGGTTCGCCCGTCACGGTACGGCAATGGTGCAGGGGGAACGCTGGAACCTCAAAAACGCGCAATTTCGAGAAGATTTCACGGCTTTGGACGATAGTTGTCCCTGTTATACCTGTCAGAACTTCAGCCGCGCTTATTTGTGCCATTTGGTGCGATCGCGGGAAATCCTGGCTTACACTCTGCTATCCATACACAACGTCACCGAACTGGTTCGCTTTACCCAGAGAATAAGAGAGGCGATTTTGAGCGATCGTTTTGCTACCGAATTTGCTCGTTGGCTCGATCCCGCACCCAGTAGCGATGCGATCGGCTCATGTTAAGATACTATACGATTCTGAAAACTGTGTTGAAGAGGAAGGTTAAATCATGGAAGCGGCGCTCTTGCTAGCAAAACTGCCCGAAGCTTTTTCCGCGTTCGATCCCCTGGTAGACGTTCTACCCGTAATCCCCGTGTTTTTCTTGCTGCTGGCTTTTGTTTGGCAAGCAGCCATCGGTTTCAAATAAACTGATAAATAGCGTTATCCAAAAATTAAAAAGGTGGCTACTTGGTAAATGGGGTAGCTACTTTTTTTTTGACGATCGCAAGTCAATATTTTAGGTAATTATCGCTATGACAGAGGAGCAAATTGAGGAGGTTAGGCGGATTGCTAGAAAATATAGACGACAAGTTGCTCTCAATGGTTTTCATCAAGGCGTAGTTGTTCAGATTGAAACTGAATTAGGAAGAGTTGAAATAGTTTTTGATAACCTGTATCCTGACGGTATCCCTAAACAGGAGTGGGTCAATAGTTTTGGCGGGCCTTTGGTAGAAGACTTTAATGGCCAATTTACGGTGATGGAAACAGAGTTTTAATTGGAATATAATTTATATAGTTGATAAATTGAATAGAAAGAGGTTCGCGATGGATTATCTAGGCGATGTGCTTGAAAAAATCAAAAAGAAACCTGCCGTTTATTTAGGTAGACCATCGATAGTTTGTCTTCAAGCTTTTTTATCTGGATATAATGTAGCGCAGTACCAACTAGGCGTACCTTTAACGGCAGAAAACCCGCTGGATGGATTTCAAGAATGGATTCAGCAAAAATTTGGGATAGAATCTTCTCAATCTTGGGCTAACATAATTTTGTTTTTTTCTCAGGATGAGAGGGATGCCCTAGATAGGTTTTTTGAATTATTTGAAGAGTTTCAACAGCGGGGTCGAAGTTCGGCAAGCAATCGTGAGTATACGCAAGTAAAATAATAGAAGCAGGGAATAAAATTAATTTATTAGCGAATAAATTGGAATTAAGGTGAGGAGCGCGATCGCACTTAGATTGAAGCTTGTGGAAATGAGTGCGATCGAACTTTTCATCCCCTTCATATTCTACATATTTGAACTGTAGCCAAAACTTAATTAGTAGTATTATCGTCAAGGTTTAGGTCTTTTATTGATATATCTGAAACTTTTGATGTTGGTATTCTTAGGTTAATCAGAAATACTATTTGATCTTTTTCAATATTTATATTAGTTATATTTACTACACTATTTCCCGGTAACAAACTATTAACTGGCACTTGAGCATTTGATTGAGATTTATATCCTGCATCCTCAAGCCATTCAGCAATCTTTCTCCAGTTTTCTATCTTTTCATTACATTTATCTAACAAACTCTTAACATACCTATACACAGTGGCACAAAGATCGGTTTCAACTCCCTTAGCATTCTTGCCCAGCCTTTCCGCTATTTCAGCGGGACTGTAACCACAAAGCAACCCCCGCAGATGTAGCTTTTCCACGGGGGTGAGGCGCTTTCCCTTCACAGATGCCAAGTCTGTATAAAGGGTTTCCAAGTCCCAATGATTTGCGGCTTGGGCAAACTGCTCGTCAGTAGATGCCATGCTATCAGCCTCAACAATTCCTGATGTAATCCTAACATAAATCCTGATGTTTATCAGACTATAGCTGAGTTTGGCTAGTCTATTATGAGTAAAAAACTGTACAGCAATACCAGCCAATGGTCAACAGGTGGATAAAGTTAAGCTCAAGCTGCCAAGCGCTGCTATTGCTGAAATTTCTAAATCACTCAAGGAGCATAAGAAGCAGAGCGATGGATTCTTTGAGAATAGCGAAGCAAATTAATTCAGAGTTGGCACTTATTCGTTCTCAGTACCATAATGTCCTAAGCGCTGAAGAAAGATCCGAGATTTTGGATAGTATAACTACTTGTCTGGCCAACGAGTTTGCAGATGTAATTTATCTATCAATATGTGATAGGCAGAGAAATCAAGAATTATTGAAATGGAGTTATGACTTAAGCGATAGAAACTATCCGCAAAGAGTTGGCCCAGAAACTCAAGATGTAATGATTTACCTTGCGAAACATAGCTATGATGTTTATATAAATTGTACTGTCAAGTGGTCATCTCGATTTTCAGCGATGGACAAAAGAAATCGCGAGAACGAACTGCGCGGTACTATTTGGGATGAAAATAGACTTTCTTCGTTAACTGAAAAGGTGACAAATCTTGAAGGAGGTCATCATAAAGATTTAGATCAAAACTCAAGTATTTCTACTCAATACCTAAATTTGCAGGGAATTGAGAAAGATCTTTCCAAACTTGCGTTAGAAGAAATAATTGACAAAAAAGACATTGAAAATATTACGCATAGCTTAAAAAATGATTTGGATCGCGGTTATATTCAAGGAGTTTCCTTTTCAATCAAAGCGCAAACAAAGCCTATAATTGAATGGGAATTTGAACTGGATTCAAGTAATCTATTTAATCGAAGTGGTGACGGAATTGAAAATGTGGATTTTAGACAAATAGAAGCGGATTTAGCACTACACATAAAGCCAATATTTAGCGAGAAGTTCAAACAAATGACACAGGAAAATAAGCAGCAACTAATAAAAGAAAAGCAAGAATCGAATAATCCTATTTGGTTTGCCAAGGTTGGACGTAGTAAAAAAGGAATTTTTGAATGGTTTAAAGATATTATTGGTATTTGATTTTTTAGAAATAAGAAGTTTATCTTTTGTTGTCAACTATGAGGATATTCACATAATGAAAAGCCTTGTTGTTTCAGAATCTATTTCAGTTACACAGAACGATGTTTTATATGTGGCGCAGCAACTTACGAGAGATTTAAAAGCTCTAAGTAAAGCTTACCCAAATCTTTTGTCTATAGACTATGCTTCAGATTTACAAGACTCATTTACAACTTTTTTATATAACAATGCCATTACTGAACTAGGATTCAGTATTTACGATCCGGCTAACTCAAACCTTGTCTACCATGAGTATCGATATAAAGTTCTTTACGGTGGAGATGTTGTATCTGTTAATCCCAGCGGCGGTAGAGGAGGGCGTGGAGGACGCAGTGTAGAACCCGTCTCAGTTCCCAGTTCAGCACTGTTTATTCCTTGGGTTAAATGGTCGCAGACAATGATGCTTTTGTCAGAAGATGAACAAAGAAATATTGTAATCGATACGGGCTGGTCAATACCTGGAAAAGGTTCTAGTTTTCAAGGCAAGTATGAGGGTGGAAACTGGAGCAACTTGGGGCATTATTACAGTGGATCTCTTGGTGTTTCTGGCTTGGTATATGTCAGAGAAACTTGATTCTATAAATAAAGTTATGCCAAAAATTATGCCAAGTCTAAATTTGCGCTTATTTCAAGGAACAGATTGTCATCTTGTTATGTTATCTTCCCTTTCAGTAATTGAAACAACCTTAAATATTACTCTTGATAAAGCTAGCTTACCAACACTTGTATCGATAGAAAATATTATTTGTAAAATTAACGAAAGTGGATTTAAGCTAGTCAATAGCAAGGAAATTGATAAAATAGCAAAACTGGTCAATGGATATTACTTAGTAAACGAAAAATCTGGTTGGCAAGACCAATCTTTGAATTTGAATGTTATTCAAATTTCAGATCGAGATGCAGAAATATATGATGAAATAAAAAAACTTCGCACTCAAGTGATGAAATTAGCACGCGATGTTGCTTACTATGAAAGCAAAAATGACTATGCTCAATCCAAACAATTGCAAGATAATACACTGCAAAAAATAGCCGACTCTGTGAAAAGTAAACCTAGCTGGTGGGATACCAATACTGGAAAAATAGTTAAATTTGTTGGCGAAACTACTCTCAACGCCATAATAGATATAGTGGTAGGGATACCGTTAAAGACTTTTGTAGATAGTTTATTAAGAAAATAATTTTGAATTTTTAATATATTATATTGAGGAGGCTTAAGTTGTCATCTTTATTTTGGGCAATTAAATGGGATTGGGGCATTTATACCCTTAATCGCAACGCAGAAAAAGCAATAATTGGCGAACTTGAAAAACACCTTATAGGAAAGGCTATAGGGAACAGTGATATAGGTAAATGTTTAGAACAAATTCCCGTAATTATTGACGGCGCAAGGACAAGTTTTTCAGCACATTTAGAGCGGGTTGACTCTCCTATTACTTTTACGGTTGACCGAAACACAGTTTTACGTATTCGATTAGTAACTGACTTCGACAGTTCATCATCCTTACCTAAAAGAGATACAAATATGGAACCATCGCTGGCGACAGATTTAGATGAGTTAGTAACATTTCAGACAACTTTTTCACCCCAAGATTATGATTCTCATTATCGAAAAATATACGAATCTCTTATTGGTATAGCCAAAGAAGAAATTCTTGCCGAAATGATTAGTTTGTTAACTCCTTTTGAAAAAAAAGAGAAATGGAGTAAACAGTATTATGGCAGCGTTATATCAGCACTACAAACTACTGCTACCAAAGCCCCTGTAATTGTTTTTGGTGGTGATCCAGGTACTGGTAAAACAGCATTAGCAACCAGTATTGGAGCCGCTTTAGCCCCTAAGCTAGGTGAGAGAGTCCACTTCCGACACATGAGCTTGCTGTTGAGAGGTATGGGATATCAGGGGCGAGCAGCTAGTATGATTGTTAAGTCGTTTGAAAATATTAAACAAGAATATCTCAAATTAAAAGAGCCAATGATTCTTTTTTTTGATGAGGCTGAAGCTATTGTCGGTTCACGAAGTCAAGCTGATTCAAGTTCCGGTTCGCAGGAAAATATAGCAATAGTTGATGCAGTTATTATCGGTGTAGACAGCTTAAGAAAGGGAATACAGGCAAGGATAGTTGCAATATTTGCTACCAATTTAACTGCGCGATTAGATGTAGCACTGATGCGACGTAGCTACTATTATCAATTCAATAGACCTGATGAACAAACCCGTCGAATTTTACTAGAATCATCCTTAAGAGGTATGGGTTTTAATAAAGATGACATCAACAAGTTAGTTGAAGCGACGAAACCCAGGCAAATTAATAATAGGGATCTCGGCTTTACTCCCTCTGATATAGTGGAATCAATAATTGGGCGAGCATTAAATGAAGCAATACAATCCAATACAAAAGTTAGTATAGAATCTTTGTTAAGATATTGCGAAAAGACAAATCCTACCGGAACTTTTTCTACCTGAATACCAATAATACTCAAGATGACGATTAATGTAAAGACTAAATCAAAAAAATCGACAGTTAAATTTAGTTACTCAACGATCGTGCTAGATGAGATGGCGTTTAAATCACCCCCCACCAAGATATTATTGATTGACTATAAATACGATCGCACGCACCATCACCACCCTACCCAATCCCGCCAACTTTCTCTCTCCTACCTTACTCTAATTTCCCGCATCCGCTTTTGATATTTTAATGCGATCGCAGTTGCCAACTCACTTGTTTCTCTAGCTTTCTGTTCGGCTTCTTTCGCTAGTTCAAGAATTTCCAGCATCGTCTTCTCATCCAATGGTTCTCTCATTTTCATCCCTGCAAACGACTTATAATCCTTCTCACAGCCATTTTACCTATTTAACCTACACTCCAATCTTCAAACACCAAACCGGGAACTCGTTCAAAATCCCTCCGATTTCGCGTTACCAGAATACCATTTCTTGAAATAGCGATCGCAGCAATTTTTAAATCTTGTGTACCAATACGGATTCTTTGCCTAAGCAATTCCGTATAACAGGTATAAGCATCGCGATCGAATTCAAGCACATTAACTTTGTTAAAAAACTCTACACCATCTTGTAAACCTTTGTAAGCCCATATCAATCGATCGGATTGCGAAGATTGCCTAATAATATTAAGCCATCCTCGCATTTGTTCTTCCACAGAAATTACTGTAATAGCAATTTCTTGATAGTTAACTCGATTAACTCGCTCTTTCACAACAGGATGCTCATTTTGCCAAAGAGTCAGACAATCTGTATCGAGTATCCACAAACTCACTTATTTTGCTCCTCCGCATCCATTTTACGGTAATACTCCTCCATTTCCGCATCAACTTCGCGCCGATAAGCTTCCATCTCAGAAATCATCTCATTAAAAAGAGGATTATCTTTATACATTCCCGCAAACTTTATCCAAGGATTTTCCGATTTAGGTAAAGCTATTTCTTGCACGACAACTTCAGCATTTTCTAACCGCGCTGTTAAAAGCTGGTTAATACTTTTTAACGCAGCTTCCCGTGTATCTCCAGTCACTTCACAATCCGGCAACCCCCACACTGTAGCTTTATATTTTCCTTCTTTTTCCATCTCAACTATTACTGAGTAACTTAATTGAGCCAATTTTTGCTCTGATTCATCTAATAAAGTAGTTTTCATTATCCAATTCCTCCTATTCTATTTTAGGAATTATAACCTATATGTCAATTATATGTGAACGAACCTGCATCTCATCCATCCTACTCAATCCAGCTAAAGATGTTACTTTAATTGACCTAGTATTTCGGCAAAATCATCATAAAAAAAAGAGACTTCTTGAATAGCAAGAAATCTCTTTTTTAAACCTAAACCGATCGCACTCAGGCTGTAGCGCGTGCGGCAAACACCTTTTGGAAAGCAGGTCGTTCGGAAATACGCTTCATGTAATCCAAAACGGCTGGATAAGCACTCAAATCGAGTTTCAGCATGATGGGAATGTAAGCTAAAATAGAACCGACTGCCACATCTGCAACGCTGAACTCTTGTCCGAGTACAAAAGGTTGCCCCTCAAACATTTGATTCAGTGGCCCTAACAAACGCGGCATTTCCCGATCGCGATTCGCTTCGATAAAAATGCCATTCCCCAATGTAGAATTGGCAAACAACACCCACTGAGCGATCGCACCCTTCTGTTCTGGCTCAGCTGACAGATTGCCATACTTCTCTGCCAAATAAAGCAGAATCGCCCCAGATTCCCAAAGCTTAAAATCCCCATCCATTATGCTGGGAACCTTCCCCATCGGGTTAATTGCTAGGTATTCCGGCTGGCGGTGTTCCCCATTTTGCAAATCCAGCGTGACAAATTCGTAAGGAACACCCAGTTCTTCCAGATACCACTGGGGAATTGTGGCCCGACTGCGACCACCACCATATAGTTTCAACATCTTTCTTAAAATTTGGTTAAAGAACTTTATGAGTGTATTCGTGCTGCTTTACATTATCCTCAGTTCTGACAATGCGCTGAGAGTTCAGCACGCGCTTGCGTTCTGTAGAGTAGTTAAAGTCCCGGCGGATCGTACCCTGGGGAATCAGAGACTGAGCCACGGGACGACGTTTGTAAGTGCGGACTGCGGCGATCGCCCGTTCGGCAAACTCATCGCAGAACTGCGCCGACTGTGGGAATTCTACTGGCTTCTGGGGTGTATCGCCCGCTAGTACCGCTCCCAAGGTTGTCGCACAAGCAATTTGGTAAGAAGTAGGAATGCCCTTGACAAGAGCTTCCAAAGCTGCTGAGGGGATAGGTTCCACAACAGGAACCTGATGAACTTCTCCGTCTTCTTTAATAAAGCAGGTTGCCAAGCCGAGTACCAGATAGTCTTCCGCCGATACATCAGGGGCATTGGGATGCAGAAAAGCAGTAGTCATGGGTGTTTCGATTTAATCGTTCAAAAGATCGAAAGTCTCTATAACGTAGGATTTTACCGCTCAAAAGGTTACAGTCGAACTTTCCGGATCGGCTGTGCAAAGTCGCGATAGAGATTGCTGAGGGGTTTGTTGGCCTCAAAAAGCCGTTTCGGGAATACCCGACCGGGAGACTGTAGCTTATACTGGGTAGACAATTTTAAAATTGACCACCCACCCTCATTCTCCCCTACGAGACGGAGATGGCTGCGAACTAAACTTTGATTTGGTGTCAAACAGATTAGCTGCAACGTCCGTTTATCTTACTTAAGACACATAAGCAAGTGACACAACAGACAGATCGACTTTGGACGAAAAATTCATAAAGTGATGGTGTAGAGCCAAACGTACCGTTAAGGATTGCAAGGTCGCATGAAAGCTCGCTCTTTTCTCAACAATCAAGACTGTTCTAAAGATGGGTGTCGCTCGAATGTTGCGCCAGGATCGCCGGCGTCTCGCTCTAACTGCCGCAATTCCCAAAAGCCTCAAGGGAACAAGCTGCAAACGATCGCCGCATCAGAATCTACCCGCACAGAATTAGACTGCAATCACCTACGCCAGATGGCTCGCGCTAGGGCGCAACAAGGCGATTACGCTCACGCTATTGAAATTCTAAACTCTTTGATTGAAAGCCGTCCCAGCGATGCCAACGATTATAACAATCGAGGATTAATTTATTTCCAAAGCGGTCAGCTGGTAAATGCGATCGCAGATTACAACAAAGCGATTCAACTCAATCCCCATTTGGCAGCTGCATACAACAACCGCGCCAATTACTATGCCGATCGCGGACAATTAATGGAAGCGATCGCAGACTACGACAAAGCTCTAGACCTCAATCCCGTTCACGTCCGCGCTTGGATTAACCAAGGCATGACCTTTCGAGACCTCAAATTATACGAACGGGCGATCGACAATTTCGACTTTGCCCTGCGATTGGGGCAACTAAAAAGTTATATTTGGGCTGAACGCGGTAGAACCTATCATTTGATGGGCGACTGGAATTATGCCGTCTCCGACTACCGCCGCGCCTTAGAGGAATTACCAGCCGGTCGTCGCCGTCAACAAGTAGAAACCTGGTTAGCCGATCTGCTCAGTCCTTTACAACCCTAATCGCATCAATAAATTCATCAAATTAGAATAGCCTAATAGAATAGCTTAAACCCTTTACAAATTCCAAGCTTTATGAAGGTCAGAAAAGAGAAGATAATGCTTCCCTTTTCCAATCGGTCAGATGCAGACATAGGGATAGTTTTTAATTGTCAAGCATCAAGGGGATGAAGCTGCCTGCTCTGCTTCTTCAGGTTCTTGGGTATCTTTGTCTAACAGAACAATCTTGCGCCGTGCCGGATCGACTCGACTGCTGAGATCTTGCATATTAGTCTTTGCTTGCTTGGGATCGAACAAATTACCAAAGTCGGTTTGCAAGCGATTCACACGTTCTTCTTTTTGCTGTACTTGCCCTCTGATTTCCTGCAATTTGGTTTGCACAGATTTGTGATAGGGCAGCAGTTGTACCAGAGCTACAATAGCCGCTGATGAAAGCAAGATATTGACCGTCAACTTGGCGGTTGTTTCCAGAGCGATCGCAGTATTGGCCCGATTTCGCTTCTGTCGATGACGACTTTGTGCGACGCGACGAGATTCTACAGGTTGCAGGGGTGGTCTTGACGGTTGAATGGCGTTCATGATCCTGAAAAGCTTTCGTCCTAAATTACAACCGGGGTGCTTGTACCCGACGGCAAGTCGAAATTTGCGCTCTTCTCTGTGGCTAAGGTTTTTTAGCTCAAAGTTTGGGCAAACAGCAAACTTGCCGATCGGCAGCACCGCGCTCAGGTGGTAGCCGCGTCCATCCTAGCAGTTGAACGCGGCTCCTTCCAGACTGTTTACAACCTACTTAGGCGATCGCCTGGAAACTTTACACTTTGCGATCCAAATTAACTAGCTGCCCCATCTTGGCAGTGCCAAAAACGCACTTCCGCTTTGAAAAGGAATGAGAGTCAAATGAGAGTCAATCGCCCCCATTCCCTTCGCAGCTGCCTATTTGTAAAGTTCTGTGGCCAAACGGAAAGCCAGGATGCCTGGAATCAGCGCCACAACAAGAGCTACTAAAACTTGGGTATCGGATAAGGACATTTGCTTGCCTCCTAGATCTAGGGCTTGTTCGTTCACCAATTTCGACCAAAGATGCCCCTTGATGGAATACCTTGTAACAAGTTGCAACAAAAGAGGAGTAGCGGGGCGGGCGAATGCGGTCGTGGGGGAATTTTTTACAACCCCTGATTCCTTTTACGATACAATAACTGTTTAACCTAAATTTTGGTTAAGATAACCGGGTTTAGCCTGGACTAGAACCATAGGTTCGTTGGTATTGTTTAATAACCGTCAGGTTCAAAAAATAGTTAATGCTCGATCAAATACTAAACTCTCCGTTCGATCGGGGAATTGAAACGCTGCTGCTACTCGTGATTTTAGTAGCTTTAGAGGCAGTGCTATCGGCGGATAACGCCATCGCTCTTGCCGCCATTTCCCAAGGTTTGCCAGATAGCAAAATGCAGCGTCAAGCCCTCAATTTGGGCTTGGTGGTGGCTTACGTGCTGCGAATGGCTCTGATTTTGACGGCAACCTGGGTGACCCAATACTGGCAATTTGAATTGTTGGGCGCTGCCTACCTATTGTGGCTGGTGTTCCAATATTTTACATCGCAAGAAGATGCGGAAGGGGAACACCACGGGCCTCGCTTTGCTTCGCTGTGGCAAGCTATTCCAATGATAGCTTTGACTGATTTGGCGTTTTCTCTCGATAGCGTCACAA
This sequence comes from Aerosakkonema funiforme FACHB-1375, assembly GCF_014696265.1. Lineage (GTDB taxonomy): Bacteria > Cyanobacteriota > Cyanobacteriia > Cyanobacteriales > Aerosakkonemataceae > Aerosakkonema > Aerosakkonema funiforme_A. The sequence goes on from NZ_JACJPW010000066.1 coordinate 29,763, forward strand.
CTGCGATCGCCGTTTCTCAAGAAACTTGGTTGGTTTTGACTGGTGCAACTATCGGTATTATCGCCTTGCGTTTTATGGCAGGATTATTCATCCGGTGGCTAGATGAATTTCTGCATCTCGAAAATGCAGGTTATTTGACAGTCGGTATAGTAGGATTGCGCCTGCTTGCTAAAGCGATTAACGAAGACTTAGTACCGCCAGAGTGGTTGATGATAAGTACGATCGCCTTGATATTTGTCTGGGGATTTTCTAAACGCACTCCCATTAACTCGGAACCAAAAAAAGATTCTCTTGTTGAGGCGCAAAAGGAAGAGTCTCTTCGCTAAATTAGTAGAATTAGCGCTAAACCCGGTTTGTCAAATAAACCGGGTTTTTTATTACTTGAATTCGGCTTAACGATAGTTCAATTAATTGCTACTATTTTTACCTGGCAATTAAGTATAATTAAAAAATAAAAGTTTGAGAAAGAGGTAAAACTAATGACAGAGACAAAACCTAATCGCACCGTGCGACGCGGCAGAGTATTTCCCGAAATTCAGTGGTCAGAAGAAAAGAAAGCGCAGTGGAAAGCTGAAAAAGAAGCATTTTATAAACGCTGTAAAATAATATTCGATCGCGTTCAACCCGAACTGATTAAAACTCATTACAACTGGTATATTGCGGTTGAGCCTGATAGCGGCGATTATTTTATTGATAAAGATAACATAGTAGTAGCAAAAATAGCGCATCAAAAGTACCCAAATGCTAGGCTGTTCGTTTTCCGAATCAATGAAACAGGAGTGAGCGGTACGATATGATTTAGGGCAGATTTGGCGGAGGGGATAAGATTGGGATTTTGCAATAATGAGCAATTATAATCGATGTAAAGAAATTATTTAGATGCCCAGTAATCCACCATTATCAGACGAAGAAATTTACCAACAAGTAGGCAATATCATTCAAGAGTTTAAGCTGCTTGAATGCGCCGAATGTGCTGAAGCTATCAAACAATGGCTGAAAGACAACGGAATTAACGGTATCCATCTGCAACTAAAACTAATCGGAAAAGGTAACTTTATTGTTAGCCAGCGATGGGACGAATGGCGAACACCAATTACTCAGAATGGCACGCATTACGGTATTGAAGTCCGCAATAAAGTGTTTGATAATTTGTCAACGACAGGGCTATCGAGAAATGAATGGATGGAAGACTTTGACTGTCCGAGCGGTCAATTTAGTGTCGAAGTCATAGAAATATTTTAACATAGGTTAATAGCCAAGGAGGAAGAAAGATGACTGAACTATACGATTTATTATCTAAAATTCAACGCAAACCGGGAATGTATATCGGTAGCCCTTCTGTTAGCGACTTATTTATGTTCTTGTGCGGTTATCACCACTCTCATCAAGAACTTGGAATACCGTTCAGCGAACAGGAAAAGGAATTTCGAGAATTCCAACCTTGGTTACAAAAAAAGTTTAAAATTAGTACCTCTGCTTCTTGGGCAAGAGTTATCCTACTTTATTCTGCTGATGAAGCAGATGCTTTCAAAAATTTTTTCGATTTATTGGCAGAGTTTAAAGCTCAACAAAAACAACCATCTACTATGTTAGCATCAGATGGAAGAGTATCCCATTGAATTTATCAGCACAGTTTTAAAGTAAATCGCAACTGCTACAAAAGAAACCCGGTTTCTTGGAGAAACCGGGTTTCTGATTGTTATATTTTAAAAATAAGGTAATTAAAGGATAACTATATGAAATATACAATATCGGATTTTATCGGCATATTTATAGAAACTTCGGCAATGGATAAATGGATGCGATCGAGCGATGAATACGGCTCTAAATATGAGTTTGATATCGATTTGCACGTTATCTATATTTTCTCACCCGCTGAAAGTAATTTGTTACCCGATCGACACCATTTAGCCTATTACCACCTGCTATCAGAAAGGCAGGATTATCGGGAAGGTTGGGGATATAATTGGATTTTTGAAGAAGGTTTTGTACGCATAGCCGATAATGATAGCAAAGCGATCGACTTTTATGTGGAAGCAGAAAACGAATCTGGAATCGTGCGAGGCTACGATCCAACTTCTTATTCTCAGTACAAAATTATCAAACGCAAAGAACTTTATTTCAAAAATGAGAAATTTATCTTCAAACCGATAATGGGTATAGAAGATCGCTCTTGGTATTTTGGCAAGAATGAGCAAGAAATTATCGAAAAAATACAGAATATCCGAAAAAAATTGTAACTGTTTAGAAGGTACGCCTCAATCCCTTTCCAAATTCAAAGCAGTTAAGTATAGGTGCGAAAATTCCTAGTTACTTATTTCAATAAGCTGTTTGACACGAGCAGCAGTCTCTTCTGGTTTTCCCGAAGAAGGAAACACTAAAACACTCTTGATTTTGGTGTTATTAATCAGTTCTTTTAAACGATACAACTGATTATCAGAAATCGCTACTCCTTCATACTTTTCGGCATAAACTAGCTCTTCGTTAAAATTGGCATCGTTATAAGTTTGAATAAAAACTCGATCGACATTCCAATTTTCCCAATCAGCCGCAAAATAACGCTTACCCCAATAAGGATTATGATGGCAAATATCGAAACTAACATTCGGGTTAGCTTTCTTAATCTCATCTCTCATTTGCCGCACAAAATTAGTTAAACGAGTCGTGCGATCGACTTTTCCGGGTAAATCGGCATGATAACCTAAGTAATCATCCCATTGAACTGCATCAATGGTGGGATACTTTTTGACAAACTCTACCGATATCTTTTTGAAAAGATTGGCAACTTCTGGGAGTTCCACATCTAGTACGTAATGTTCGATACCTGGATATGTTTTATCCACCCCAGGCACAATCCATCGTCTAGAAATTGCCTCGTCAAAGATAGGGCTATTTTTATCAATTTTAATCCCTTTTTCAAAATAAGCGTGGACTTGCATTCCTTGCTTGTGCGCCTCATCAATCAACCAATCTAGCCATTTTTCTCTAAATTGGTTGGGGCAACTTTTGTATCCAAATGTTTGCTGCATAACATCGCTGTTATACATCGTGCAACCATTCCCCCATACGCCATGAATAATTGTATTTATTCCTTGCGATCGATAATAACGAACTCGGTTGCGAATTGTTTGTTCGTCAGCATTATTAGTTGCTTGATACCGACTTAAATAAATTCCCCTTATTTGCTTTTTTTCCCAAGCAGTTTGAATTGATGGTGATGGCTTGGGGGTTACGGGTGATGGTGAAACTTGCCGATTGGTTGTTGGTGATGGCTTGGGAGTTACGGGTGATGATGAAACTTGCCGATTGGTTGTTGGTGTCGGAGTCGAAATAACTCGCGGGATAGGCGAATTGGCAACAGGTACGCGCTGCGTGGGTGCAGAAGTCAAATTAGGAGTGCTTGGCTGTTGATTATTTTGTTGGTTATTAGGCAAAAATTTTTCGATACCTAGATTATCGGGGAGAATTTGGCTGATATTGACATTTTTTAGCTGGGTAAAGCCCCCATAACCAAGACCTAGCAAAACTATGATTAATGAAATTGGAATACTCCCACATCCACATCCATTGTTTTCTTTTTTAGCTGGCATAGCAATAAAGTATAATTGTTTAACGATGAGAGTAACTTTGCTTACTCAGTTGGCGCTTGCCTGTAGTAACCGATACAAGGAAGTACACAAGGAATAATTGAGGGCAAATGATACTATATTAAGGTACTTCATTTTGCGATCGCTCTATTCCGCATCATTGCGGCGGCGATAAAGAGCAACAACTTTTCGCTGTATATTGCGAAGTAATATCATATCCGGTAGCATCGTTAGTCTAAGAATGATGTTGAGGTTGTCTGCATCGAATGGGTGGTCAAAATTTAACCACAGATGAAGACAGATGAACACAGATGAACACAGATGCGATCGCAAATTTTTTTCTTTACCGATACAACCGGATATGATATAATTTGACGATTCACGAAGACTAAAGCGTTCGAGTTAGGTCATCCCTGCCTGAAACGATATTAATTAGTCAGTGTACAGCTTTTTTTTAATTCAACGGAGAGGGTGGGATTTGAACCCACGGTGACATCACTGCCACACTCGATTTCAAGTCGAGCGCATTCGACCACTCTGCCACCTCTCCAGGTGCATTTCTTATTCTACCTGTAGTTATCGCAACTGACTATAGGCAGATTGCACCATTGACTCACAACGCCGATAAAAAATTTCTTCGGAGACAACAGTATAGTCTTTGCCAACCCAAACTAGGGAAGCTTGCGAGACAACACCGTCTTGCAGGGATACCAGGGAGAAGTTACGCAGCCGATCGCTCCCATTATCCACAATCCGAGGTACGCTGGCTGAATTCAAATACACTGTCCCATCCGGACTGACAACAACTGGGGTACGCAGCACTTCGCGGGTGTGACGCAGATGATGGTGCATATGCCCAAATGTTACCAGAGGAATTGTTTTGCCGAGTTGCTTGGTTTTGGCGATCGCTTTGGCAAAGTCCGGATCTCCGAAATCTCCTCCCACAGTTTCCCAATCTTTACCGCAGGGATCTTCCGGACGCCCGCCTAACCCAAAAGGGCCATTGTGACCGAGAAAGATAATTGTATCATAAGCGGCGTTGCTTGCCGCTTGCACAATCCGGCTGGTAGACTCGTGAAAACCGGTCACATTATACCGCTCTTTGTAGAAATCGGCATTTTTCCAAGTATCTCCACCCCAACTAAACGGACGACTCCCCACCACAGTTAAATTCAACTCTGGAAAGTCCAATTTGCCGTAACCTACATGAGTTTCACCCAGCAGATCGAGCTGATCCTGCACCCAGTCTTCCTCCCGGCGATTGTAAGGACAGCGCCTGCGTCCCCACTCGGAGGCGGTGTACCAGGCATCGTGGTTGCCCAAAATGGCTGCTTTGGGAAGGTCGAGAGATGCGATCGCCTCTACGACATCCACCGATTCGTTGCCAAAATCCCCGACAAACAGCACTAAATCTACAGCCAAGCGATGTAAAGCTTCTCCATCCTCCGTTTCCCATTGGTTGTGAACATCTCCGACCACTGCTATTTTGATGGATTGATTTTGATTGCCCTGAGTCCCCATGCCTGCTTTTTCCTACAATCTTTTTCCAGGATAGGCAAGCATCGCCTATTTTTGCAGCAAACTCCAGACATAGCGGATATTTCCGTAATTTTTACCGATACTATCACCATTAATTTTTAGTAAAATCAACTATAATTATGGAAAGAATCCCGGCCATGTTTTCCCTACTCCCAAACTAAGAATTGCTGTGCTTATTACTACACGACCCCCGATAACCACTGCCCCAAAAACACCCGACGATTTGTTTGAGGCTATTCAAGCCTTGAAAAAAAAGCTAAACGCCGTTATTCTCGCTCACTATTACCAAGACCCGGATATACAAGATGTAGCGGATTATATCGGTGATTCCCTGGAGCTATCTCGCCTAGCGGCCAGCACCAATGCCGATGCGATCGTCTTTGCAGGCGTTCACTTTATGGCAGAAACCGCCAAAATTCTCAACCCCGATAAATTGGTACTTTTACCAGATTTAACCGCCGGTTGCTCTTTGGCAGATAGCTGTCCCCCCGATGACTTTGCTGCCTTCAAAGCCGCACACCCAGGACATCTCGTAATTTCTTATATCAACTGCTCTGCCGCGATTAAGGCAATGAGCGATATTATCTGCACAAGTTCCAACGCCGTCAAGATAGTAAATCAAATTCCCAAAGACCAACCGATTATTTTTGGGCCCGATCGCAATCTCGGTCGCTACGTGATGCAGCAAACTGGACGAGATATGGTATTATGGCAAGGAGCTTGTATTGTACATGAAAACTTCTCAGAAAAGAAGATAGTTCAGTTGAAAATTGCCCACCCGGAAGCGGAAGTAATCGCACACCCGGAATGCGAACCGCCGGTATTGCGCCACGCTAACTACATCGGTTCTACTTCTGCTTTGTTGAAGTATTCTCAAGCTAGTTCCAGTCAAGCTTTTATTGTCGCTACGGAACCGGGAATTATTCACCAAATGCAGAAAATGGAACCGAAAAAACGTTTCATTCCCGCGCCACCAACAAATAATTGTGCCTGTAACGAATGTCCGTTCATGCGGTTAAATACTTTGGAAAAGCTGTATTTGGCGATGGAAAATCGCACCCCAGAAATTAGTTTGCCTGAAGAAACCCGATTGGCAGCTTTGCGACCGATTCAGCGGATGTTAGAAATGAGTTAATGAAGAATTTCAGATTGCAAATTTTAGATGGCAAATTTAAAATAATTTGATTAAATTTAAAATCTGCCATCTGAAATCTGCAATGAAAGAATGCCTCATCCTTTTCACGCGCTATCCAGAACCGGGAAAAGCCAAAACGCGACTTATTCCGGTTCTTGGTGCAGAAGGTGCAGCTAACCTGCATCGCCAAATGACGGAAAATGCGATCGCGCAAGCAAAACAACTACAATCTTTCCATTCCCTCTCTCTAGAAGTGCATTTTACAGGTGGGAATTTCCCATTAATGCAAGAATGGTTAGGAAATGAGATGACATATCGCCAACAAGCAGAAGGCAATATCGGTTTCCGCATGGCGTCCGCATTTCAAACCGCATTTAGTAATAATATAGATAATGTTATTATCATCGGGTCTGATTGTCCGGCGCTTAATTATGAAATTCTCGCACAAGCATTTCAAGCACTTCAGCAGCACGATTTAGTACTTGGCCCAGCTACCGATGGCGGTTATTATTTAATTGGATTGCGTCATTTTATTCCCCAACTATTCACAGACATTAGCTGGAGTACATCTGAGGTTTTTCGACAAACTGTAGAAATTGCTGGTAAACTTAATTTGGCAGCTGCGTATTTGACTGAGCTTTCTGATGTCGATCGACCGGAAGACCTCTCAATTTTAGATTTTAGATTTTTGATTAGTTATTTGTCAATTTGATGCAAACGCACAAAATTTCAATTATTATTCCTGTATTAAATGAAGCACAAAATATTACTAAATCTGTGTTATTAGCTCAAAACGCTACAAATGTGGAAGTGATTGTTGTTGATGGTGGCAGTCAAGATGAAACTGTTGCTATCGCTAAATCATTGGGTGTGAAAGTTTTATCTTCTCCTCCCGGACGCGCTTTTCAAATGAACGCAGGCGCAGCAGTTGCTAGCGGAAATATCTTGCTCTTTTTACACGCCGATACCATTTTACCTGAAGGTTTCGACAGCATCATTCGTCAAACTTTAGAACCAAAAAAACAAATCCAAAATCCCATTGCTGGTGCGTTTGAATTAAAAATTGATGCTCAAATACGAGGAATTCGGTTAGTCGAAAAGATGGTAAATTGGCGATCGCACATTTTTTCCCTACCCTATGGCGACCAAGCTATCTTTATCAAAGCCGATGTATTTCGCGATATTGGCGGTTTTCCAGAACTGCCAATCATGGAAGATTTTGTTTTTATCCGCAATGTAAATAAAGTCGGAAAAATTGCGATCGCACCAGTTCCAGTCATCACATCAGGTCGTCGCTGGCAGAAACTGGGAGTGTTGAAAACTACCTCGATCAACCAAATCATCATTATCGCTTATTTTCTCGGCATTTCCCCACAAAAACTCGCTCGTTTTTATCGTCGAAAATAAGGTGGGCAATGCCCACCCTACAAATACTACGAAATGGTTGATATTGGCACTCCCAACCAGCCAGCAAAGTTTTCTTTTTGCGCTGAGGAAGGGTTACCAAGCGCAACAACCTTGTAAGAATTCGGTTTTGGCGCTGCTAGGGTCACTGGCAAAGTCCGCAATTCGTCTTGATGGAAAACAGTTACTTGAATGGTATCGCCTGATTGATAATCCTTGAGACGATCGCTCAATTTATCCGCCGTCACCCGTATCCCGTTTATTGCCAGCAACTCATCGCCAGCATCTACACCCGCGATTTGTGCTGGCGAACCGATTTCCACAAAATTGATAGCTTCTTTACCATTTTGTGACTTAGCTGTCAAGCCTATAAATGGTGCTTGTTCCTCTTCCGAGTCAGGTAGCAATTGCAAACCAAAAAGTTCAAGATAATCGTCAAACGGCAGTTCATCCGTACCATCAACGTAGCGGGCAAAAAAGTCGCTCAAATTCGTTCCAGCGACAGACTCGATCGCTTCCTGCAACTGTTCTGGACTAAAGCCGATTTCTTCTTTACCGAACTGTTCCCACATTTGCCGCATCACATCATCGAGCGATCGTTGATTTTGATGTCGCGATCGAATCAGCAAATCCAGCAACAGCGACACCAATTCTCCCTTCAGATAATAAGAAATCTGAGAATTATCGCTATTGGCATCCCGTCGGTACAGCTTAATCCAGGCATCAAAACTCGACTCGCTGGCCGGCTGCACCTTTCGCCCAGGTATAGTTTGCAACCGCGTAATTTCCTTACTCAAATTATGCAAAAACGACTTAGCATCGTAAATGCCTGCCCGCAGGGGAATCAGCAAATCGTAGTAACTTGTCGTCCCTTCGCTAAACCACAAGGAAGGGGTATAATTTTCACCATCGTAATCAAACTTTTCCAGTGCTTTCGGGCGAATCCGCTTCACATTCCACAGGTGGAAAAACTCATGCGCCACCAACTGCATAAAGCGATCGTACTTATCCTTAACCCGAAAACCGAAGCGAGCGTAATTTAACGTGCAGGAATTCTTATGTTCCAAACCACCTGCATTTTGAGAAGCCAGATGTAGCAGAAACACATAGCGATCGTAGGGAAGTCCCCCAAACATTTGGGCTTCTATCTCAATGATTTTCTGGATATCCGGAATTATCCGATTTGGCTGGGCATTTCCCTCTCCCCAAATTGCTAACTCGTGGGGCTTACCCAACACCTCAAACTCATATAACTGGTGATTACCTATTTCAAACGGACTATCCACCAAAGTATCAAAATCATCCGCCTCGAAAGTATTTACTTCATCTGCAACTGGCGGCAAAGGTGTTGCTATGCGCCATTCTTTAAAAGGTGGCAGAATTTGGATGCGGATTTTTTCCCGTTCCCATCCAGGAATGTAAAAACATAACGCCGCCGGGTTAAAATAACCGTGACTGCCATCTAAATGATTAGTCCGTACTGACAGGTCATTGGCAAACACCCGATAAAAAACTTCTATCTGAGAAGCACCATTTGTATCTATTTGCCAATGATTTTTGCCGAGCTTACGCCAAGATAAAATACTCTCCTCTGTATAAGCAGAAAAATCTTGTAAATGCTTGGCATACTCGCGCACCAAGTAAGAACCAGGAGTCCAAACCGGTAGTTTCAAATCCAAAACCGATCCGGCCAAACCTGCCACAGCCAACGTCACCTCAAACAGGTGAGAACTTGGCTGAGGCATGGCGATCGTATATTTAATTGTCGGTGCGCTGCGTTTTTGAGTGCTGGGTCGAACAGTTGTTGCTTCCGTCATTAATCCAAAATCCCAAATCTAAAATCTAAAATTCTTAGACTCGTCCTGCTAGGTGCGTCAACTGCCTCAAATTGATCATGTGAATAACTTGACGACCGGGATCGATTTTGAGCCAGCCCTTGCTATCCAGTTTTTCCATAATTTTAGTAGTTTCCTCCACACCTATATCGGACACATCAGCCAAATCTTTGAAAGGAATGTTATAGATTTCCATTCCCTTTTCCGTTGATTGACCGTAGTTTTCTCCCATTGCCACCAAAGTGTTAGCTAACTTGACTGCTGGAGGCTGATGGCGCAGATGAAAGCGATGGTTCATTTGGCGCAGTCGCCGTACCATTACTTGCAGCATCCGATGGTGTAGCTGCGGGTCTTTAAATAACGTTTGAATAAAGCGCTGCGCGTGGACGCTCAGCAAGCGTACCGAAGAGAGGGCAATCACATCGGTAGAACGAGGTGATTCATCCAGAATCGCCATTTCACCAAAAAAATCGCCCTGCCCCAAAATTGCCAGCGTCACACCGTCATCCCCAGTGATGCGCCGGACTTTTACCCAGCCAGATACAAGGAAGTAAACAGCATTACCCCAGGCATCTTCCATAAGAACCGCTCTGCCTGCTGGGTATTCGTGTTCGTCAGCAACCGACAAGAGCCATTCTAAGGTTTCTGGGTTGACAGTGTTAAAAAGCGGGAAAAGTTCACTAAAATCTTCAGTTTGCATGAAAGATCTTAAAAGTAGTAGACCAACATTGGCAGCAGTAATGTCTTCTCCCTTGCTAATGCAAGGATCTGCCATCGTAGCAGCAAAGGCTAGCTGGTATTTTCCCAGTCTAACGATAGCTGGTTTAGAATCAAACGCCTGTGCCGTGCTTCAACAAACCTAACAGTAGGAAATCGCTTCATAACTAGAGGGTATTATTAGTAACCCTATTGGTGTAGGTGCTGTTGCAGGCGATCGCAAAACGTTTCCGTATGCGAAAACCTTCGCAAGGAAAGCATAGCCTTTACGTTAGCGTAGCTTGACGTAGGCATAAGATATCTCTGCGCTGGTATACTTTGCAGCCCGATTCGACTTGTACGCACACTGCCAATAATGTTTCTGGTGTCCGCTTTACTATTGTACTCGCAATAAAGCTTATCCCCTCAACTGGTGGGATTTTCGTCGCTGTTTGACTCAGCTTGCAGCAGCTTTAGGGCTTCCAGCTGTTTGTTCAGGCTCTTGACTAGCTCATCCAGAGCAGGCAAAGCTTCTAATTGTCCTGCTGTCAGAGTAGGATCGATGCGCGTGCGCTTTTGAATTTCATTGAGTTTGGTTTGCAGTTGCTGGGCCATCGTCAAGGCATCGCGACTGAGATTTTCTAGTTGCTGCTGTTGGTAAAACTTCAACGCAGCGCCGCGCAGAACTTGCAGGGTTCCTTCCTCGCCGTGAGTACCGGGCATCACCCGCAAGCGCAATAGCAAACGGTTTTGTTGATAGATCCTCTCTATTTCTACCTGTTTCGGGTGTTCTACCGGAATTAAAGACAAGTGGGTTAAGCGCTTGAGTTCGTTAATGACTCCCTGAAAAACAGCTGCATCCAGCCCTTCCAACACCGACTGCAAAACACCGTTCTGGCTCCACAGAATGCGACCGCTATTTTGATGTCGCTCGAAATAAAGCCGACCGATACCGCCTGCAAGCACTCTGGCGAGCAATTCGTGGAGCAAGTTTTTTGGCGGTAGCGTTGCCAGAACTTCCACCGGACTGGAGATGCGGTCTGCTTGTACTTCCAAGACAGGCAGGCTGTACCCAGAAGGCAGTGCCACAGACATTTGAGAGGGTTTCACTCCGCTCGGCTGTCGCTTTGCAGTCGTCTGATTTGTGATTTGGGCAGGAGCGGGATGTGAATGGCTCGAAGTTGTCGATGGCGGCGGTACAACGTGCGATGAACTTGACACAAAGTCCGATTTGTCTAACTCTTCTGGACTGTCTACAATCAGTGTCGGTCGATCGTGTCGATCTAAGCGATTGTCTGATGCTGAGTTTTGCTGTTTGGCACTGGCTTGCTTCAGCTGTCCCATGTGGTTTAAGTACGCCGATAGCACCGCTTGATGCTGTGTGGCTGTAATTGACTGCGGCACCAACGAGCAATTCATATAAGCTAAAATCCGGCGCACGTAATCTAGAGCCGCAGTATCATCTGGATTCACCATACCTAAATTTAGGTGGGTTCCTTCCAGAGAAATAGGCAGGACTTGATGATACAGACAAGCTTCAAAGGGAAGGATAGTGTCTATTAACCGGAATGTTACTTCATATTTTTCCCTATCCATCCCTTTATCCGATCCAGGTGCCGAAAATTGCTGATAGCTGGTGCGCTTTTGACTAACTGTGTTATGTGCCAAGGGTGCCATAGGTGTTTATTTAAGCTTACTACCATTTCTCACAATCCCAAGGCCGATCGAAAGTTTTGTGCTTTGAGCTTTGAATTGCTGGAGGTGGGTTTAATCACCTTATCTGTTTTTTTGACGAGTCCACTTTGCCAAACTCGTCTATTTTTATACAGATACTTCCTTCACTTCAAAACCTTATACTCATAACTTGGGACTTTCTTGAGGAGCGGTGTTGAAGACTGCGATGCAAAAATGGGGCTCAACAGAGCTACTTTAACTGTCGCAGCCGACAACTGTGTCAGTTTGACCTTTTCACCTAGAAGGTTTGACCCAACCAAGGATTTGTGGTTAGAACACCCTACCCTTCTCTGTTGTTAAATGTCTCTTCTAATACCAAATTGCCATCATTTAGTCAATAGCGTTTATCTCTAAAGAGATATTTCTTTATGTTTATGACTGGAATGAAAGCGCGATCGGTATTAGCCAGCAATAGCACCCTTTTGGATAAGGAGTATATTCTAACTTTTGTTTTATTGAACAGTAAAGCCTTGATAGGTGGCAAACAATACACCCTCTATCATATCTTTCAGCTTTTAAATTTAAAAAAAGCTTTAATTTTTTGTGATGAATTAGGAAGCGCTTCGCTTTTCTTGGGCTGCTAAGTACAGCTTGCTCCATTCGCCCATGACCTGATTGGTTTTCAGGTTCAAGTCTTGGGCGATCGCTTCTAAGGTTTTCCCAGTCGCCAGTTTGTCTAGCAGTCGGCGTTGTTCGTCTGTCAGGCTTTCCTTGTATTCCTGCCACTGCGTTGGCGTCAAACCCAGTCTGTGTTCCTGTAAGGAAGTTTCCAGCCAGTTGGCGACTAACTCCGGTTCCACTTTGAGGCCAAATACTCTGATCGCGTGATAGCTAATTTTTTCGCGCAGCCGATATATTTCTTTGATCGGCTTGTTCAAGGCGCGGGCAATCTCTTCCTGAGAGCGACCTTGGAGATAAAGCTTGAGCCAATCTGTCGCCACTTGGCCCAGGTTCTGGGTCAAATAATGCTCAAATTCCTGTTTTACCGCCGATCGCGCTGCCATTTTTTCTTCCAAGGCTTGCTTTTCTTGATGCAGAGCGATCGCCTGCGCGTCTAGCAGACTCACCGGGTTTTCTGCATCGTCTGGCATCACTTCTTCCGAAACCAAACGCACCAAGTCACCTGTCGGCACTTGGGTAATCCCTCCGCGTCCCGATCGGCGCAAATAGTTCACAAAACGATAAAGCAGCAGCGGTTGGTTGCGTATCGGTCGCAGACAGTATTCTTCCGTACTGGCCAGCAGTAGGGCGTTTCGCAATCGGGAATCTGAGGTGGACTGAGCAATCCAGCCGATTTGCTCCTGCAAGTAGCGATCGCTGTTTAACAATTCTTGAATCACTTCTTGCAGAACGTCCACCACAGCTCGCTGCCGATCGCGAGAAAGCGCCACCCAGGTCTTGATTTTATTTCGCAGCATCACCAGCGAACCCAGCCGACTTATCAAGTTCCGATAAGCTCGCTCTGGCCCCACTTCCAAATAGCGATGCCGTAAAATGCGGTAACGGTAGTCCATCGCTTGCTCGGCAATTATTAACTGGGCCGGGGTTAACGTCTCATAACGCTCCAAATCTTTTCCCAATAGCCAGCTAACGATACTCTCATAAGTTGCCGAGTCGTAGTTCGGACAGTCTACCTGGAGCCGCGATCGCCAACTATCAGCGAGGTTTTCAGCTATTTGCATGGAATCTAGCTCCTCAAGTCCTTATAATCGAGAGTTTGCCTCACAACCTTGTCGATGTATTCACCCACCTGGGTAGTGTTGAGTTTTTCGGTCGTCGGTTTTCGGGTGCTTGTATACCGATTACCAATAGTCGTTTACCGATCGCAAACACCATATCCTGGCAAAATCCCAGAATACACTGAGATTTAGTCGAGGCCACTTCTTGTTTATATCGCCGTCCTCGCACAAGAGGTGTTTTAGATCACAAGTGGCCAGAGAGCAGCCTCACGTATCGGCTATTTTAATATTTGTAAATTTTAATTAAGGGTTTTAAGATTGCTTAACTTAGCTTTTATGGAAACTATGCACCCAGAATCGGTAGAATTGCGTTTAGAAAAATTAAAGCAAGACCAGGAACTCATATTAGATCGAGTGGACAATGCGATCGCTCTGTTCGATTACTCCCACAAACTCGTCTTATTTAATCAGAAGCTTTCTCAGATTTGGGGATTTTCCCCAGAGTGGCTGCAAAGCAAACCCACTTATGAAACTGTTTTTGCCGAGCTGGTAACGCGAGGCTTTTGGTCTGAGGTACAGAAAAAACAGCTCGCTTCTACGATCGAGCCAGCAGAAGTTGAAAACGTTTCCTACTATATAGAACAAAGTAACGGAGTTTGTCTGGAGGTTTACGTCACAGTCACGTCCGATGGCGGACGCCTGTGTACTTTCCGAGATGTCACCACCTACCAGCAGACGCTTAAGGAAGCAGCACTCATACAGGCAAACTTAAACGCGGAAGTGCGACGTTTGGCCTTTTTGCTGAGCTTGACAGAAAGACTGCAACCGGCTACAGAATTGCGGGAAATAGGACAATTTGCCCTCAGCTACCTGGTAGAGGTAATGGGTGCAGCTTTTGGCGATGTCAAAGTGATTACAGGAGAAGGAATCGATCGCCAAGCTGCGATCTTCACCAATCAGATTTCCGGACAATTTATCGCCACTTACGGCGAAGTAGCTGTGGCCGAAATGCGAGCTTTACTCGATCGAGGCGTTCCCTACGGTCAAGGGTTGCTTTGGGAAGTGGTGGAAACCGGTAAACCCATCTTTGTAGAAGATTATTACAAACATCCAAAAGCGCTGGCCGGATTTCGCCACCCGGCGATCGGTCAGTTGGGCATTTTTCCCATCCCAGCTGCCGATGGCACTATTATCGGCGTCCTGACTCTGGAATCTCGCAGTTTGCAGAAATTGCAAGAAGCTCCCCAACAAGATATGCTGATGGCTGCTTGTCGCACTTTGGGTGTAGCGATCGAACGCGCTCAAGCAGAAGAACGTCTGCGTCAGATTAACGAAGATTTAGAACGCGCATCCCAGATGAAGTCTGAGTTTCTCGCCTCTATGTCCCACGAACTGCGGACACCCCTCAACAGCATACTCGGATTTTCAGATTTGTTAATGCGGCAAAGCGCCGGTTCCTTAAGCGATCGTCAAATCGGTTACGTTCAAACTATCGAAAAAAGCGGTCAGCACCTGTTGCAGCTGATTAACGATATTCTCGATTTATCTAAGATTGAAGCTGGCAAGACAGAACTATATCCACAACCTATTTCGATTCAGTATCTCTGCACAGAATGTCTGAAAATGATTCAGCCGCGTGCCGACAAAAAGCGACTGGCGCTTTCTTTGGAAATCGATTATCGACTGAACAAAGCCAATTTGGATGAGCGTCGAGTCAGCCAGATTTTGATTAATTTACTCTCTAATGCTGTGAAGTTTACCCCAGAAGGAGGACAAATTAAGCTAGCCAGTAAACTCGCTTATGGCAGCGACTTGGCAAAAGAATATCGTCCCGATCGCAGTCCCATCAATCCTACTACACCTTACCTATGTTTGGAAGTAAAAGATAGCGGTATCGGCATTGCTAGAGAAAAATGGCATTTGCTATTTCGTCCTTTCCAGCAGGTAGATGCTTCCTTGACACGCCGTCACGAAGGCACCGGTTTGGGTCTCGCTTTAACAAAGCGATTGGCAGAATTGCACGGCGGTACGGTTTCCCTGGAATCTGTAGAAAATCAAGGTTCCGCATTTCGGATCTGGCTACCTCTGACGGAAATGTGGCAGGAGTCAACTATCAACGGTCAGTTATCAAGTGTTAGCGACAAACAACAAATAACAGACAAACAACTATTAACCGATCGAAAACGGGTGTTGGTCGTCGAAGATCAGGTTTATAATCAGGCGTTGATTTCTGAAGTGCTGGAACTGGAAGGCTACGCGGTTGAATTAATTTACGATGGTAGCACAATGATCGATCTGGTTTACTCGGCGCTGGTCACGCCTGAGTCATTGCCGGATTTGATTTTGATGGATATTCAATTGCCAGAAGTAGATGGTTTTGAGATTATCCGTCACCTGAAGGCACATCCTTTGTGGCAAAATGTGCCGGTGATTGCAGTTACAGCGATCGCAATGGCAGGCGATCGCGATCGCTGTCTGGCTGCTGGTGCTAATGGTTACCTCAGCAAACCTTTGAATTTGGATGAGTTGATTTCGACTGTGCGATCTTTTCTCAATAAAAATTAGCCGCTTTATTCTTCTATTATCGGCAATTTTAACCAATCGCTCAATTCCTGCGCCAGCCAGTAGATCTCTTCTTCTGTAAGCGAATCTACTTTACTGAGCCTATATTGTTGCTTTCCTGCCTGAATAATCAGTAACGGTCTAAGTCCCACCTCTTCTCTGACCTCGAAGTATTCGCTACTTCCTTGCCTAAAAAATACTAACTCAGAGATATCTTCACGTTTCGACGGACGAGAATGTTTCCATGTAAATCCCAGCAAATCATTAGTCATAGAAATTTTCCATGCGTCAATTCGCATCTGAATTTTCTTAAATAGAAAAAATAGGATCGCCATCGCCAAGAAAACCCAAATAGACCCGATCGCAATCAAACTTATTAAGATAAGTAGTCGGACAAAAGTAATCGACACTGTATGAACTTTTGTTAAGGCACTTGCAGGAGTGCGATCGCTACCCCAGGATAGTACAAATGTATTGTAAGACTTGACA
>NZ_JACJPW010000067.1 GCF_014696265.1 Aerosakkonema funiforme FACHB-1375
GGAGAGTGGGGGAGTGGGAGAGTGGGGGAGCGGGGGAAGTAAAACTGATGAATTATATCATATCCGGTAGAATCGGTTATCTAAAAAAATCCCTTTCTTATCTGCATTTATCTGCGTTTATCTGCGTTTATCTGCTTACATCTGCGGTAAAAATTTAACCCCCGATCTCGATAATCTTTGCGATCGCTTTGACACTACCGATAAAACCAGACACGATATTATTGTTGCCATTGCACGAAAAACAAACCGGATTTCTGATTCTCGATCGCGTAATAACAAGTTGCATTCAAGTGGGCCTAACTTTCTTTCCCCCACTTCCCCACTACCCCGCTCTCCCACTCTCTCCTCTAAATTACACTTTTGACGGCAAATCTGTATAACTAAGGAACAAATTTCTCGTTTTTATCTGTAATGAAATGTAATCAAAACAAACGATATCAGAGGAGAGCGATCGAGATAAAATACTGCCGATAAAACTTTCGCTCACACAATGCGCTTTGTAGCGCAGGGAACATATGCGTCATTTGATTTCGTTGTTGAGGCGCGAACGCAAACAGCAAAAATTGAAACCCCCAAAGAAAAGGGGCAAACGCCTAATCCGTGTTGGCACAACTATATTTTTTGCAGTCTTGGGTTTAATAGCATTTCTCGCTTTGGGATTTCAAGCAGAAAAAGCTAAGGCAATGGAAATTGCAGATAGTATAATGCGATCGAATTGGCGAAGCACCTCTTTCCCAGTCGAAAATTTTCAACGCTATTCATCTGCTTACGGTTATCGCTTAAATCCCGATGGTTCCCCCGGATGGGGATTTCATCGCGGCATAGATATTGCCGCACCCGCAGGTAGCTACATCCGCAGTTGGTCAACCGGTGAAGTTGTGGAAATTGCCAACGATCGCCTTTGCGGAACCAAACTTGTGATTAAATCGGGTGAGTGGCAACACATTTACTGTCACCTCAAAGGACGTGCTGCCACATCCCCCCAAGGACGTTACCTCAACGACCCCGAAAGCGGTCTGCAAATCTGGGAAGGACAGCAGGTCAACGCAGGAATCCGCATTGGCAGAGTCGGGACAACCGGCAGAACTACTGGCCCTCACTTGCACTGGGGTCTTAAATACGATGGCACTTATATCGATCCCGGTATAGTTCTCCAGGCAATGTATCAGCAACAACCTCGCGGTTATCGGTGGTAATCGGTGATTCAGGAATTTTAGATTTTAGATTGGATTTCAACCTAAAATCTAAAATTCCCCATTACCCACTAATTGCTGAACACAGACCAACCCTTTTGATGTTGTTCGGGTAACGTTGCATACTCAGAAACAATTTTACGGAATTGATCGCCGTCAATTGTCTCTTGGTCTACGAGTTGATCCACCAAGCGATCGATCAAAGTGCGATTCGATCTCACAATTTGTTTGGCATGGGCGTAACAATGGTCAATAATTGTGCGTACCTGTGCATCAATACGGGTAGCAATTGCTTCCGAATATTCCGCTCTCGCCCCCAAGTCGCGTCCCAGAAACACTTCATTACCTTGAGTTTCCAACGCCAAAGGCCCCAAGTCCGACATTCCGAAGCGCGTCACCATCTTCCGCGCCAGCGAGGTCACCTCCTCCAAATCACCCCCCGCACCGGTAGTGATTTCGCCCTCACCAAAAATCACCTCTTCTGCCGCTCTACCGCCCATAGTAGCGGTGATATCAGCCAAAATCTGCGCTTTCGACTCCAAACCCAACTCTTCGCCAGGGCTAAACCAAGTTAAACCCAAAGCGCGTCCGCGAGGCAGAATCGTCACTTTTTCTAAAAGATTGTGCTGCGGGAGAAGACTACCGACAACCGCGTGACCGACTTCGTGATAAGCAATCAAGCGTTTCTTACTGCTATCTACCAGCGGCGTCCGTTCCATACCCGCCACTACCCGGTCAATGGCATCGTTAACTTCCAACATGGTGATGGCATCTTTGCGCCGACGCGCTGTCAGAATCGCCGCTTCGTTGAGCAAATTCGCCAAATCAGCGCCGGTAAATCCGGGAGTGCGGCGGGCAACTGCTTCCAGAGAAACTTCTGGGGCTAGTTTCTTATTGCGAGCGTGAACCTTTAAAATCTCCAAACGCCCTTTGATATCGGGAAGATCGACAATAATTTGGCGATCGAATCTTCCCGGACGCAATAAGGCGGCGTCGAGAACGTCGGGACGGTTAGTAGCGGCGATGACGATAATACCGCTATTACCTTCAAAACCGTCCATTTCCGTCAGCAACTGGTTGAGAGTTTGCTCTCTTTCATCGTTACCGCCGCCGATACCCGTACCGCGCTGACGCCCAACCGCATCGATTTCATCGATAAACACGAGACAGGGAGCGTTTTCTTTCGCTTTTCTGAACAAGTCGCGCACGCGGGAAGCACCCACACCCACGAACATTTCCACAAATTCCGAACCGGAGATACTGAAAAATGGCACCCCAGCTTCGCCAGCAATTGCCTTCGCCAGCAGGGTTTTGCCAGTTCCCGGCTGACCGATCAGCAATACGCCTTTGGGAATGCGAGCTCCTACAGCGCTGAAGCGTTCCGGCTGTTTGAGGAAAGTGACCACTTCGGCGAGTTCTTCTTTAGCTTCTTCGATACCTGCCACATCGTCGAACTTGATACCGGTTTTAGCTTCCATCTGGAAGCGAGCGCGGGATTTCCCGAAATTCATCGCTTGGTTAGAAGCATTGGCAGATCTCCGCAAAATCATCAGCAATCCGGAGATTAACAGCAGCACTAAGAGCAAATTGATTATAAAGCCCATCGCTGCTGTGCGATCGGCTGTAGGCTGCTCGGAAAAGTCTACGCGCTTGGAGCGCAGTCTGGCAATTAGCTCTGGATTTTGCGTAAATACACTCACCGTCGCCTGCGTAGTGCCTTGCTTTTTATCCTTTTTATTTTTTAATAAGGTGACTTTGGCAAGCTGTTGGGTTGGATCGATCTCAACTTTAGTAACTTCGCCAGCATCTATCTTCTTAAGCAGTTCCGTGTAAGTGAGCGATTGCTGCTGCTGTTGCTGTGCGGAAGCGACGAGGGGTAAACTTCCCAGCAAAACACCCTGCATTATCAACCAACTGGCCGTCATCGCAAAAGTTCCGGCCAAACCTTTTTTGGGTGCCTGTCCGATCCATTTTTGGATTCGAGAATTTTTCATCATGCGATCGTCCTTTTTCTGCTGCTATTACCCACCGCCAGCCTTGGGAATTGAGAATATATGCTGACAAATCCAGTTTAACGAAGCTGAGGCAGTCTCTGGGGGTAAAGCCGAGATACGTGCTGTCCTTTGACAAGATGTAAATTTGTCTAAAAGTCGCCAAAGCACTACAGGGATTAGATGGCGGGGATTACATCGGGATTTGTGCGATCGCCCCTCGCTGTAGGTTGAGTTCACTCTGTCAAGTCCTTGCTTGTGAATCAGTAGGTAGCGTGAAACCAAACATGACTCGATTGGGCGATCGCATTAAGTTGCAGGATACAATGCGATCGCGAAATTAGATTTCAAACTTTCAAACATTAATCTCCAATCACCCGATGTAGCCTTGGCAGCGAGCCCACTCAAAATCTTTTTCCGATATAGTGATTTTTAGACAGGTTACTTTCAATCTTGCAACCTGACTCCAGTATTAGTAATCTCTGCTTTCGGATACAAACAAATTTGAATTGCTAAGTCTACAAGTTTTTCCAATTCTAGATGATTGGCATATATGTGCTTGAGCAAAAGAGGAATCCAAATATCATAAGGTTTATACAGATCGATGTATTTCTTTGAGACAGCTATTGTTGTTTCCATATCACCAGTACTCATGATGTTTGCAATCAGATCCCCTGTATTGCGTCTCCAAACTGCCCCCACATACCATCATTGCAGTCAGCATCGCCTCTATTAACCACCATCCGCAGTTTTATTAGCGTCCCATCCGAGCTAACCAGATCGAAATCAAACCAGTAATATCTTCCAATGCGATCGAGATAGCTTGCTCGATTATATCCCTCTCTAGCATAATTTCTAGCATTTTCTATGTGATGTTTAGGCATATTTGGACAGTTAATGTATTTGGCTGTACTACACTGCCCTAAAACTGAAATCGGACGAATCGGAACAATCATTTTCTCTTCATTAAAAATACCCTCTTTATTAAAAGCCTGCCTTATCCATGTTGGCAACTCCTCTCCCAAAGCATTTTTAACAGTTGACAAATTTTTAATGCAAGCTGGCCAAGTGACTTGCCGATCATTTTTGTCATATAAAATCCATTTCTTCGTCATTAAGAACTCCTTTTCTATTAAAATTTACATCGCTCTCTACAGGTAATCTTGACCTCTAAAAAAAAATCAGGGTAATTCAGGAAATCCCCAAATTACCCTTAATTCAGATTCTAGATTCAATCCAAAATCTAAAATCTAAAATCTAAAATTGATTAAGCGATCGCCGCCATCCGCACATCGCTATTCGCCAATAACTCTTGCAGTTCTTCGGCGTCCACAGTTTCCTTCTCAATCAGCATAGCTGCTAACTCATTCAGTACATGGCGATTATTTGTCAAAACATCTTTCGCCCGCTGATAAGCTCGATCCACAAGACAGCGCACTTCATCATCAACAGTAGCCGCAGTTTCTTCTGAGAAATCGCGTTCTGCCATGATATCGCGACCCAAGAACATATTACCTTGCTGACGACCCAAAGCAACTTGTCCGACGCGATCGCTCATCCCAAATCGCATCACCATCTGACGCGCCACCCGCGCTACTTGCTGCAAGTCGCTAGAAGCACCGGTCGTCACTTCTTCATCGCCGAAGACAATTTCTTCTGCAACTCGACCGCCTAACAGCATCGCCATCCGGTTTTGCAGATAAGAACGACTCAACAAACCGGAATCCAAACGGTCTTCGCTAGGTGTAAACCAAGTAATACCGCCAGCTTGACCGCGAGGGATAATGCTGATCTTTTGCACTGGGTCAAAGTCCGGCATTAAAGCACCGACAACTGCGTGTCCGGCTTCGTGATATGCTACCACAGCTTTGCGCTTCTCGCTGATCACCCGGTCTTTCTTCTCTGGGCCAGCCAACACGCGATCGATCGCATCGTTGACTTCATCCATCGAGATTTCCGTCAAATTGCGACGCGCTGCCAAAATAGCCGCTTCGTTGAGCAAATTGGACAAGTCCGCACCAGTAAAACCGGGACTCCGACGCGCAATCTTTTCTAAATCCACATCTTGCGCCAAAGTCTTACCGCGTGCGTGAACTTTGAGAATTTCCAAACGTCCGGCAAAGTCCGGTCTGTCTACCACCACTTGTCTGTCAAAACGACCCGGACGCAGCAGTGCCGCATCCAGTACATCGGGACGGTTTGTTGCTGCAATAATAATGATGCCGGTATTGCCCTCAAAACCATCCATCTCCGTCAGCAACTGGTTGAGGGTTTGTTCCCGTTCGTCGTTACCGCCGCCCAAACCGGCACCGCGCTGACGACCGACAGCATCAATTTCATCAATGAAGACGATGCAGGGCGCATTGGCTTTCGCTTGTTCAAACAAGTCGCGGACGCGAGAAGCACCGACACCCACGAACATTTCGACAAACTCGGAACCGGAAATCGAGAAGAAGGGAACTCCTGCTTCACCAGCTACAGCACGGGCTAGCAGTGTTTTACCTGTACCCGGAGGCCCAACTAGCAATACGCCTTTGGGAATTTTAGCTCCAATAGCGGTGAAGCGATCGGCGTTTTTAAGAAAGTCAACTACTTCGTTGAGTTCCAGTTTGGCTTGGTCGATACCCGCCACATCCCCAAAGGTGACTTGCGTTTGCGGTTCCATTTGCACTCTGGCTTTCGATTTGCCAAAGTTCATTGCCTGGGAACCCGGGCCATTCTGGGCGCGGCGCAACAAAAAGAATAATCCCACTAATAGCAGGATTGGGAAGAATAAACTGCTCAAAGCCCTCAGCCAGAAGGCGTCGTCGCTCGGAGGTAATACTGTTATATCAACGTTGTTTTTAGTCAGAAAGTTGAACAGTTCCGGGTCATTCGGAAGATTGACTATGACCTTGTTGCCGTTTGCGGCTTGGACGCGGGCCGTAGACCGATCGGCACTAATACTGACTTTCCCTACTTGTTTGCTTTCGACTTTTTGGAGGAACTCACTGTAACGCCAAGTCTCTCGCTGGGGTTGCTTGTTGTCAAAAAATGCGGTGGCCAATGCTACCACAACTAGGGCTAATAGTGCGTACAGCCCTGCATTTCTCCATTGTTTATTCACTCTCGATCTATCCTCCTGGGGTTTTATCGTCTGAGGAGTTTTTCTATTTAACTTATGTAAATTTATTTTAACCTATCTGAGAAAATGGCAACCGATCGGTTATGGATTCTCTCAGTTTCTGGAAGCAAATATGAGAAGAGGATAGGGCATGGGGAATGGGGCATGGGGCATCGGTCAATTTCCCCTGCTCTCCCCCTCTCCCGCTTTCCCCCTCTTTCTTGATAATCTTGTGGATGGGAACGACTTCTACAACGCTGTTGCTGTAGGCGATCGCTTCAAAACCTGCCACTAGATCCGCGCTCCAAGGTTTTTCCTCTACTACCTCATTTTGACTTTTCAGTCCGGCAATTAGTTGCGATCTCATCAGTCCTGCTAAAATTCCCGCTTCCAGGGGCGGTGTCCACCATCTGCCGTCTCGCCAGCCCCAAAGGTTTCCTGTGCTGGTTTCTAACCAATTTCCCGATGAATCTAGCAAAATCGCTTCTTTAGCTCCGTATTGTTGCGCTTCTCTCAATGCCAGCCAAGCCGACAGGTAGTTACCTGTTTTGTGTTCTGCTAAGGAACGGCGATATTGGGACGCTTCTGCTAGCCAAGCTACTACACCCGACTGTTGGCGATCGGTCAAATCCTCTGGTAATTGTCTTCCTACAATCCATTCTCGTCCATCCGGAAATATGGCGATTCTCAATACTGGAAAGTCGGCTTTCAAAGTCTCTGCACCTTGCCTAACTCTTTCCCAGTCTGGCATCTGCCAACCAAATCTTGCCAAACTGCAACGAATGCGATCGCAGTGTCCCCCCCAATTTGTCTTGCCACTATCCAATGAGCGATCGTACACCCGTAGCGTCGTGAACACACTCGCTCCGTAAAGTAACCCCGGATCGTCTATCCCTACTTCGATCTTGCTGCTTTCAATTAGCTTGCCACTATACCAGTACATTCTTCTTTCAAACAAATTGTTTGAATGTAAATATAAAAAAAGTTTTTGCAAAAAACTCTCTATGTTATGGTATCATTTATATAATGGAAATATTAGCAAAAATAATATTTAAGTAAATATTCCCATTATATAAGTAAGTATACAACAAGCGCCCAGGAAAAGTAAAGTATTTTCCCTCTTTATATGCAGTTAGAACAGAAACAAAGCTAACGAGACCAAGAGCGACGGAAATTGAAGAAGTTTTCGAGAAAGTCTTGCATAGAAGAATTGCGATCGAGGCGGAGATTACCCCAGTCAGCAGCAGTTTGAGAGTTGATTTCAGAGAGAGAGGGAAAGATAGAAGAGAGATTGGCGATCGCCTTAATCTTAATCCGTTCCTGCATAGCCAGAGAAAAAACGTGAATCAACTCACTAGCTTGTGGGCCAACCAAATGCACACCCAAAATTTCACCACTCTTAAGAACCAGAATTTTGCAAAAACCAGTAGTTTCACCGCGCATCTGCGCCTTATCCACAGCCTTAAAAAAGCGGCGTAACACAAAGACATCATCATCACCGTAGCGGCGTTTGGCTTGTTCTTCCGTCAAACCTACCCGTGCTAGTTCCGGATCGGAAAAGATAGCCCAAGGAATATGGCGGTAATCAACCTTGAAAAAAGGGAAGAACAACATATTTTTAAGAGCGATACGCGCTTCGTAATTGGCTACGTGAGCAAAACGGTAACCGCCCAAAACATCACCGCAAGCATAGATGCGGTGATTGGTAGTTTGTAACATTTGGTTAACGCGAATGCCGTGGCGATCGAACTTGACACCAACACCTTCGAGGTTTAAAGAATCGACATTTGGCTGCTGACCGACAGTAACAACAATTTCATCAGCTTCGATCGCCCGATCGCCCGCTTGAATCCACTTTTGATCGTCAATCCATTTTACCTGAGTCACCGGATGTCCCGTCAGAACGCGGACGCCCTCAGCTTCCAACTGTGCTTGAATCAAACGTGCGGCTTCCGGGTCTTCCTTAGTTAAGATATGAGGACTGTTGACCACCACCGTCACGCGAGAGCCCAAACGGGCAAAGGTTTGAGCCAGTTCTATCCCCACCGGGTCGCCACCGATAAAAATCAAGCTTTTGGGCAAGTTAGTATTTGTCTGCTGCCAGATAGTATCGGGCGTAAGGTAACCAGTGCTTTGCAGCCCGTCAATATCTGGAATGACAGAACGAGAGCCAGTCGCGATCGCATAAGTGCGCGATCGCAAAGGCTGACCGTTGACAACAAAGGCAAAATGTGGTTTGCGGCAGAACTCACCTTCGCCAAAAATGACATCTACACCCAGAGAAGCGAGAACAGCAGGGGAATGCTGTTCGTCCAGAGCGGAGACCACACCTTTAGCCCACTTCAAAGCCTCCGCAAATCGTACTCCTACACCCATACCTACAGACTCTGGGCCTGAATCCCAAAACACACCAAAAGATGGCGCTTCCCGGATTTGATGGGCAACCCGTCCCACCTGGGTAAAAGCTTTGCTGCATTTAGAGCCAGACTCAGACCAAGTGGAACCGAGTAGCGGAGATGCTACCAAGGCAACGCGGGCTTTGAGGTAAGTTGCTGCGACGGCGGTATAAAGTCCAGCCGGACTGCCTCCGATCGCAACGACATCGTAGTCAACCATACGATTTTGGATTTTCGATTTTGGATGAAAGGAATTAGGAATTTCAGATTTCAAATTTCAGATTTCAAATTGAAATTTGAAATCTAAAATCTAAAATCTAAAATCTAAAATCTGAAATTCTCCCCAACTTCGTCGGTAAGGATTTCTCTCAACCCATCGATCAGGCGTTGGTTATCAGCAAGAGAGCGAACCGCTACCCGGAAGTAGCGATCGCCCAGTTCCGGAAAACTCTTGCAGTCGCGAATGAGAATCTGACTGTGTTTGAGTAACTTTTCCTGCACCCGCGTACTGGGCAAAGACGACTGCACCAGCAAGAAGTTAGCAGCGCTGGGGTAAGGATGCAACCCAGCTAGCCGATCGACGCCTTCAAACAGCTGAGTGCGAGCTTTCTCAAGCCAGTTCCAAGTTTGCTGCTGAAACACCCTATCCTTGACGACAGCTTCTGCCGCAGCGGCGGCTAAAACGTTCACCGGCCAAGGGTCGCGCCACTGCTGCCAGCATCGCAGTCTAGAGGGATGAGCGATCGCATAACCGAGTCGCAAACCAGGCAAGCTGTAGAACTTGGTGAGACTTCGCAGGATGACCAAATTCGAGTATTCCTGCACCAACGGGATCAGACTTTCCTGACGATCGGGAGGCAGAAAATCCATAAACGCTTCATCCACAACTACCAAAGCAAATTGCTCCAGTAGTGGCACAATAGTCTCCCTTAAAAACAGCTGACCTGTAGGATTGTGAGGGTTATTCAACAGCAAACCTTGTTGGGAATTAGGAATCGGGAATTGGGAATTGGGAATTGGAAACTTCTGCTGCCATCCCCTATCCCCCATTCCCCAGTCCCCATCTGCTAAAGGGCACTCCACTACCGACGCGCCAAAAGCCTTTAGAGCCCGCAAATAGTCGCCAAAAGCAGGCGTTACCAGATAAGTTTTCTGGAATTTAGACAAATCCCAGCACGCCCAAGTCAGCAGTTCGGCAGAACCGTTACCGGGCAGTATCCAGTCAGATGGTAAGTTATGTACCTCTGACAGACACGCCCGCAACTGCTGATAGTCGGGGTCTGGATAGGCTGCTAGATAGCTCAAGTTCGCTTGAATCGCTGCGAGAGCCGATTCGGGTGGCCCCAAGGGGTTGATACTAGCCGAGAAATCAACAATAGCAGTAGGGGAACAGCCTGCCAGCGCGGCTGCCCAAGCGATATTCCCCCCATGCAGCGGTCGATTCAACAAAGAATTTGTCTGGGTAAAACGATCAGTTCTGTGGCGCGACTTTTTCCTTAAACAGCTTGCCAGGAGAAAAGGCAGGCACCTTAGTCGCTGGAATTTCCATTTTATCCCCAGTTTTGGGATTTCGGCCTTCGCGAGCCTTGCGTTCGCGAGGCTCAAAAGAGCCAAAACCCACCAGCGTTACTTTATCACCAGAGGACACCGCTTCCACAATTGCTTCCAAAGCAGCTGTGAGGACAGCATCCGCTTGTTTTTTAGTCACATTAGCCTTTTCAGCTACGACATCGACTAATTCGCCTTTGTTCATTTTCTTGCTCGAACTCCTTAGAATCTGCTTTTAGTGACTTGTAAGCCCCATCCAACAGGCGTTGGCGTGGGGCAGCTGAACGAGTTTAAGTCTCCTGAAGAAGACCAAATTCTTCAGCAATGAGCGCACCTTTCAACTTAAAATCGCTGAAACGCTCATCAAAGCGAAGTTTCACTGCCCTATTCTAAGGTGTACTTGCCGAATATGGATCGACGGAACCTTTAAGATATATGGATTTCAGGAGTTTTTTAGGTGAGCCTTGACTCAAAAGCGTGTTTTTGAAGTCAAAAGAAAGGGGTTAGGGGTTAGGGAAGAGGGGAAAGGGGGAAAGGGGGAAGGGGGAAAGGGAGAAAAGGGAAGAGATTTATTCTCCCGCTCCCCCACTTCCCCATTCCCCCGTTTCTCTCTTTGACTTTTGACTTTTGACTTTTGAATGAGTGACTTTTAACTTTCTAGCCCCTAGACTACCGATTGCTACCGGGAGGAGTAAAACCGCCCCGCTGTAGCATTTGCTGCACTTCTGGCCCTGGCCTGTATCGGTAGCCAAACGGTGAATTAGCCGAGTCATCGAGAATTTGAGGTGTCAACATCACGATCACCTCAGCTCGCGTATTTGTTCTATTTGTGCGTCTAAACAGGGCACCAAGGATAGGAATATCACCTAAGATAGGCACTTTGCTGACGGATGTTCGGTCTTGATCCTGAATAATGCCCGACAGAATCAGCGTCTGACCATCTCGCAGACGAACTTGTCCAGATACCAAATCCCTTCTGGAGAGCAACGAAATTGTGACACCACCTGCGAGTGAGCCAGGACCGATAATTGAGGTGCTGCTGGGTGCTGTTACGCTCGGATTCACATTCAGAGTAATGAAGCCGTTATCGTCAATGCGATTGACCTGGATCTGAAGGGTTAGACCAACAGTTCCTTTTTCTGTACTTACCGTAAAACTCGTAGTGTTACCAGTGGTTTGCTGTTGGACAGATTGATTTGTGATCACTTCTTGGCCTAAGTTGACTCTGGCAGTTTCTCCTTCTTGGATCACCAAAGTCGGATCGGTCAAAATCTTGGCGTTGCCACTGACAATCTGAGCCCGCAGTTGTGATAAGAATCGGGTGGGGAACTGGAACAGCTGTGGCAGCGCGTATGTAATTTGGTTACCCGATATAGTACTAACACCCGGTTGCAAAGGGTTGATATCTGTACCAAAAGGAGCGCGGGGTAAAAGACCTTGAAAAAGAGTGGTCGTAGGTGATGTTGGAGCTCCTGTGCTGCGGCTAAAGGGAGCGTTTTGCTGAGCATCTAAGAAAGCACCGTTGCCAGTAAAGGGACTTTGAATGACAGGAGCACTGAACAGACTACCAGTCGCTTCTCCCGCCGTAGCCGGTCTGGTATCGCCAAAATTAACGACTGCTGCTCCTTGGTCAAATGTAAAAAAGCTTTTACCCAGTCCGAAAGAGAAACTGGTACCAGCCGTATCCGTGTTGTCTAAGTTGATATCGACAATCTTGACATTCACTGCTACTTGGCGACGGCGAGCATCGAGCTGCGACAAAAACGCCGAAGCGATTTCGACCTTACGGGGGTCACCGACCAGGGTAATAGCGTTGAGACGCTGGTCGGCAAGGATGGACAAACCGGAAAGGATCAGGGGGCCATTTCCTCTTTGGGCTCTGAGTACCTTAATGTCGGGTTCTCTAATTTCGACTGTTCTGGCAGCTGCCCCTTCTCCAATAGTTTGGATTTGGACGCGAGTAATTGGCAGCTGCGTTTCTGCTCCTTGGGCGGTTAAAAAGTTCGCCGCATCGGTGACGGCGACTTGATTGAGTCGCAGGCTCCGCACCACAATATTGGCGGCTGCTTCTGGTAAGCTTGACCCTACAAAGACGGTGTTGCCGCGAACGTTAGCTTGCAAACCGGTAATTCGCAAAACGGTGTTGAACACATCTTGCAGAGGTTCATTTTCAATATCTAAGGAAATAGTGCCATCTAGGGAGGGGGTAGCTCCCGGAGTTTGTCCGGGCTGGCCTTGTTGAGTTTGTCCTTGGGCTCCAGCGCCTGTTTGCGGGGTTACAAATACGATGTTACGGTTAGCGGCGCGGGAGAGCAGCGATAAAACCTCTCGGATGGGAGCATCCCGCAGCAGTAGGCGGGGAATGCGTTCGGGCGTGCCGAGATCGATGACGCTAGCGGTGGGATCGACTTCCGAAACCGCTATGTCTCCTACTGGTGGCGCAACTGCTCTGGGCAAGAATGGTGGGGCGGGGCTAGCAGGTTGGATTGTACCGGCTGCTGGTGCCGGCCCGCCTTCATAGGTAATTTGTGGGTTGGGAACTAAAATATCTGGGGTTTGTGCGGCTGGAGCTGGCGCTGCTGGAGCTGGCGCTGCTGGAGTTTGTGCTGTTGGTGTTGAGTTTAAGGTAGGAGTGGTGGTGGGTCGGGTTGCTGTGGGGGCTCCTGGAGAAGCTGCTACGGAAGCCCCAGCAGTGTTGAAGTTGAGGGTGATGGCTTGAGCTTCCCTACTGGCAACTTGTCCTGTGGGAGCG
Source organism: Aerosakkonema funiforme FACHB-1375 (assembly GCF_014696265.1). Taxonomy (GTDB): domain Bacteria; phylum Cyanobacteriota; class Cyanobacteriia; order Cyanobacteriales; family Aerosakkonemataceae; genus Aerosakkonema; species Aerosakkonema funiforme_A. The sequence continues at coordinate 12,984 of NZ_JACJPW010000067.1, forward strand.
CTGTCGATCCCGGTGACGGTGACCCGGATGCTGTTGGCATCTAATTGGGTGACTGCAACGGAAGCGATGCCTGGGGTGGGGTTTTGCTGCCTGAAATTGTTGCCTTCTCTTAGGCGCAGTTGCGCGTTGGTGATGTCTACCACGAAGGCGTTGCGGCGAGGCACTGTGAATATTTGGGGCCGATCGCCTTCTTGGGTCTCCAGAACGAGTTGAACGCCCTTATCTGTTGGTTTTAGTCGCACTCCCGTCACTTGGGTTGCCGCTGCCCATACTGGCTGGCTGGCAAGGAGAAGCGCTCCTCCCCCGATTATTACTCCGGCTATTCCTTGATGCTGTTTCACCCTTTCCTCCTCACACAAATATCAAATTGGTATATGCTGGAAAGTTTATTGTCTTTCTCGCTTTACCAGAAGTTTACACCTTGTTTTTCTCGTCGCCGCATCAACAGCTACTTCTGTTTATTATTTGGTTGGCGCTGGTGACGGTGATGCCCCCGATGTTGCTGGCGCTGGTGCTACCGATTTTTGTTCCTCTGGAGTAAGAGGTCTGAGTACTTGCAGTTTAAAAGATGTGCTGATTTTGGTTTCCGGATTGCCGATCGGCACTATTTTGCCATCTTGCTGGTCAACTGCTATTCTTTGAGTTGTTTCTGCTAATGTACTCTTCAATTCTTTAACGACAGAGAGAGACTTCTGGCGCTCCAAGTCGATCAGAAATAACCTAATCTGATCGAAGGTTCCTTCCACCTGCACGTTGTAGACCTGACGGTATATTTTACCGTTAATCTGCGCTCCGAAAGAACTGTCATAGACTATACCGGAAGACGTGGGGTCTGGCTCAAATTTTGTCAACCTTGCCTTGATTCTGTCTTCTGGTAGATTGCTATTTCTCGCATCAATGCTTTTGTTGAGATCGAACAGCAGGGTGTTTAAGCTTTTAGGATTGGCAAACAGAGCTGTTACGCCTGCTTTTTGACGTTCCGCATCTGCCACTTTTACTTCTGCCGCTTTGACCTCTTCTTTGATTTTTTCTAGGTTTTTCTTTTTTTCCTCTTTTGTTTGAATTTCTGCTTTTTTCGTGTTGTACTCTTCCAACTTTGGCATGACTAACTGAAAGGTGAGGAAACCCGCTCCCGCCAAACCGAGAACGGCAACGAGAGCGCCAATTACAGGCGGCGTCAACTGAATCCCAAATACACTGGGAGAACTAGAGTCGGCATCCCCTGAGCCTTGACCGGGAAAATTTTCAGCGACTGTCATTTTTTCAGGACTCCTTGTTGTTGAAGGTTTTCGACGCGAGTTACCAGTCCCAATGCACCTTTAGTTTCCAGCTCTTTGAGCATTTCAGTTGCTGGCTTTTCGCTTTGGTAAGTTTCGATTTTGAATTGCACTACTTTTGGTAGTTTTGGCGGCTGAAAACTAGCGGTAGAGCCTGTCTGAGATGGGGGCACGTATAGCTGGATGGGATTGTCGATCAATGCAGCGGAGATGAGCTTTGTGTCTGTATCTTTAAAAAATGAGGATTTTTGAAGTGTCAGTACTAAATCGTTCACATTGCTGAACGAGTTGGCGACACCAACAAGCTCAATTCTGTCTGTGGTTGGTGGGGTTGCAGCAGGCTGGGCAGGGGTACCCTGCGGGGGAGCTGCTGGGGCTGTGGGAGGTGGGGCTTTGGTTTGTGTAATAGTTGTAACTTGTACTCCTGGTGGCAGTCGATCGCGAACATCCTGGAGTATGGCAGACCAAGGCTTCATTTGATCGAATACCGTAGCTAAATCTTTCGTTTCAGACTGGATCTGACCAAATTTAGCCAACAGTTCGTCTCTCTGCTTCTCTTGTGCCTGCAATCCGCCTAACTCTTGATCCAGAGTTGCTCCTCTTGATATGAGCTGTTGTATTTGGTTATCTAAAAATAACCACGCACCGCCTGCTGCCAGTGGCAAAAGGATACCTACCGCTACCCCCGCAAACATCAGCATTTTTTGGTTGACGGGTACTGGTGGTCTCGTCGGACCACCACCACCTGGTGGTGGTGGTAGAATACCTTCGCGATCTTTAAGAAAATTAACTTCAAGACTGTACATCTTTTTAAACCTCTCGTAATCCTAAACCGAGTACAACTCCCAATCCCGGTCGCTGCACTGCGGGTATTTCTTCGCTTACTTCTAGGGATAAAGCCGCCACCGGGTCTACTTGCGTTGTAGGCAAGCTTAACCGCGATGTGAAAAATTCATCGAGCTGTCCAATTCCACCGCCGGGACCTGCCAGCAGTAACTGGGCTACTTCTAGATTGTTGCTTTGATTGAGATAAAAGTCGATCGAGCGGCGCAGTTCGTCGGCTAGTTCGCCCAAAACTCTCATCATCGCAGCCATTCCCGGATTGAGTCCAGTTGAGCCGCTCCGCACCGCATCCACTGGGGCTGTAGGAATTGTCATCCCTTTGAGCAAGTCGGTGTTGCGAGAAGCGGGTAAATTCATCGCACGGCTGAGGGCACTCTGAATTTGGAACATCCCGATCGCAACGGTGCGGGAAAATTGGGGCACACCATCCACAATAATCGCTATTTCGGTACTCTCAAATTCGATGTTTACTAGCACAGCGGCTTCTTGGGAAGAAAATTGCCGCAGTTGCTCTCGAATTGTCCGAATCAGGGCAAAACTATTAATCTCCAGTACGTCTAACTGCAATCCAGCTTGCTTGAACGTTTCGATATAAGTATTGGTTACGTCTTCGCGGACGGCGGCTAGCAGCACCTGCACTTTTTCTATGCCATCCTCATCCGTGAAGAAACCCAGTTTCTGATAATCGACATCGGCTTCTTCGCGAGGAAATGGTAAGTACAGGCTGGCTTCGTGATTGAGTACCATATCTCGGAGTTCTCGCTCATCAAGCTCGGCGGGAACGGGTATAATCCTGACGATCGCTCCAGCAGCTCCCGGTATGGCTGTGGCAACGCGAGTGGCTTTAATTTTTTTATCCGCTAGCGCTGTTTGGATGAGTTCGGCCATTGTCGGTGGGTCGAGAATCTGTCCTTCTTGAAAGACTCCTTCCGGAACTTCTACCGAGTGCAAAGTTACTAATTTAAAGCCCTGGCCTTGCTTACGCAGTTGGGCTATATTTATCCGTTCTGGCGCTAATTCGATTCCAATTCCTGGTTTGCGCTTGGAAAATAGATTCTTGAGGGCGTTAACCACTGTTGTAGTCCGTTCCTAATCTATAAAGAATAAGGTTGCAGCTGAAAAGGTATCTTGGGGGAGAGCGAGGCAATGTACTTGCTCTCCCACCAATTTAGCAATTGGTGGCAAAGAGCGGCAGACAAGGGAGACAGGAAGCGGTTACTTTTACAGGTTGGCAGTGATTACCGTAGGCCCAGATGGTCTTTGCGGCAGGATAATTATGACCGATCCATTGCTCTTATCGCAGTTATTCAAAAAAGCTAATGAAAATACGCGGTGTCTGGCTTCCTAACACAGATTGCTTAGTTCTCACTTCTCGGCAACGCATTGCACAAGCAATGAATTTTCTCGCAGAAACAGGTTTCAATGTAGTATTTCCCGTTGTTTGGAGTAAGGGATTTACGGTTTATCCCAGCCAAGTGATGAGAGAATTGTTTGGAGTTGAAATCGACCCGCGTTACAAAGGACGCGATCCTTTAGCTGAATTGACTATCGAAGCCGATCGTGTAGGAATTGCTGTTATTCCTTGGTTTGAATATGGATTTGCCAGTTCCTACAATCAGAATGGCGGACATTTGTTGGCGAAAAAGCCTGATTGGGCTGCACGCGATCGCAATGGCAATTTGCTTAAAAAGAACAATTTTGAATGGATGAATGCTTTTCATCCGGAAGTGCAAGATTTTCTGCTCAGTCTCATTTTGGAAGTTGTCAAAAATTACGATATCGCTGGGATTCAAGGAGACGATCGACTGCCTGCATTACCCTCAGAAGGCGGCTACGATTCTTTAACTGTTTGGCGCTATCAGCAAGAGTTTAATTGCCATCCGCCCCACAATTGCAAACATCGTTCTTGGTTACATTGGCGTGCCGATTTACTCACGGATTTTTTGGCTCGTATATATGGCGAAGTCAAAGCTATTAATCCTACTTTATTGGTGTCTATGGCACCGAGTATTTATGATTGGGGATGGCAAGAATATCTACAAGATACTAAAGCTTGGCTAGATAAAGGATTGGTGGATATTATTCACCCGCAGTTGTATCGTCGCGATTTCAATAGTTATAAATATCTTGTAGATAAACTCGTCATAGAACAGTTTAGTTCGGAACAAATTCAGCGTTTAGCACCAGGTATTTTGATGAATATCGGTTCGTCTTACCGCATCAGTCCGGAGTATTTGTTACAGGCAATTGGCTACAATCGTTCTCGCGGTATTTCCGGCGAAGTATTCTTCTTTTACGAAGGTTTGCGATCTGATCGTGATGCGCTAGCAAAAGTATTGCGAAATGGGCCTTATGCTGAAATTTGTTCGCCGTATAATTGACACCACGCATGGGCAGATTAAAAAAGGCAAATTGTTGCGCTTTTGGGTCAAATATAGTGCTAAATTTGTAACTGTATCTTGCCAAATGCCTGCTTTTGCGTAAATATTGATGCGATCGCGTATTGTTTTCGCCTTTTCTAGTTTGGCAAGCAAATCTGCACTCGGTTCAATTCTTTGGGTATATCCGCCAACCTTATTATCCTTAAATTCGTCTTGAAAATTGCATTTTAATACCAAATTCCAAGCCCGCGCAGGCGGGCTCAAGAATAAAGAAATTTCGTTTAGCTAAAATCCCCGTAAAAATAGATAATGCTGTTGGCAAAGTCGGTTTAAACCGACTAAATTTCTATTTTCTTCAGTCCGTTTCAACGGACTTTCGCTATGACGCTGGGGTTTGAACCCCAGGCGGACTTCAATGTGCAGAATCGGAATCAAGTCGGCGAGAACGATAGTAACCTTTGATTTCCCGATTGTAAAATTTTCCGGGTGAATCGGTCGAGATCATTTCCTCCCAGATTTCTTCATCCACGCCTTCATATTGATAAACGGAACCGTTTTTAAATTCGACTTGCAATAGGTGTCGATCGCTATCGTATCCTATTGAGTTTGCCATTGTCGAATGTACGGGTAACATTGGTATTTCCGATTGTACACCAGGCAGTTCGTAAAAGTCAACAGATGCAGCGAGTTCGGGAGAGTTTGAGGATACGACTGCATCTAATTGTACCAATCCTTCATAAGCTGCAACGGGTGCGGGAATTTCAATTACATCTATGCTATCTCCCCGATCGATAATTAATCCCAAATATTCATCATCGTGACTGATGCCGACAAGGTTGCTCAAATCGATTTTGGTATATTTCATACAGATATCTCCTCGGTAATCTCAGATTTGAGATTTCAGATTTCAAATTTGGATAAATCTGAAATCTGAAATTTGAAATTGGCAATTTACTTCACTTTGTTTTGATTTTTCGCTTGTTCGATCGCAATTTCTTTCACCGCTTGGAAAGAATTGGCATTGGATGAACCTTCGATCGCTTTCACAGCCAAATCTTGTACCTGTTTGAGCGCAGCATCCAATTGTTTGGAAAGTGTACCGATGCGAGTATCTTGATTTTGGATAGTTTCCATGAGCGAATTAATTCGCAACTCGTAAGTGCGCTTGCTACCTTCGATTTCCTTGGCAAGCAAATCTGCTTTAATTTTGGCTTGGTGACCTGCGATACCCTTGCCTTCATCCTTGGCGCGTTTAATCGCATTTTCCAAATCTTTAGGCATATTTTCGACTTTAGTTTTCAGTTCGTTAAATTGGGTTTCCCGTTCTGCGATCGCCTTTTCTTTTTCAGCCCATTCTTTTTCGCGAGCTTGTTTCAACTCATCCAATTCGCCATACAAACGCTTCTTCTCTTGTTCGTATTCCTCATCAGAAAGTTGGCGTTGCAAAGTCAAATCGTAAGAGTATTCTTGAGTATCGCGTTGGCGAGTCTTCCCTTGCGTTTCGTTGCGTTCTTTGATAAAGCGGCGGTGTTCTTCCTGTTCCTTTGTCCACGCTTTCCGTGCTTGAGTTATTGTCAGATCGACTTCTTCCCGACGCTGACGTTGTTCTTCGTTAAAAGTTTTGGAACTTTCTTCGTATTGTTCGATTAAAGTAGCCAAACTACCATCAGTTACTTGCAGATTGTGTAGCGCTTCTAATTGCTGGTTTTCCTCTGCGACTTTGCGCTGCACTTCTTGGAGTTGAAAAGCTTCGATCGTCAGTTTTTCCGATAAGTCGCTAACTGCGCCACCGAAGTTTAATTGCAGTCGGTTCAATCCCTCAATAATCGATTCCATTTTCTGTTGATTTTGGACAGGTTTGATAGGTACTTCCGTTGTCGATTTACCATTCCCGTTGCCGTTACGTACTTCTGTTGGTTTGATTTCTGGTTTTTGATTCATTTTTGTCTCCAATTCTTTCTTTTCTTGCAACAATTCGTTAAATGCTTCCAGAATTTCAGCCTTGGTATTCTTCTCGTTGGGACGTTTGGTAGGCATAAGTTAACCTCAAAGTTTAATTGGTTGACAAAATCTCTTGTGGGATGGGCATCTTGCCCGGACTCGACATCAACAGCTATGATGAAAGTGAAATGGCCAAAATCGCAGGAAAAACATTAACTATCGCTATGCTTTGGAGGCTCGCGAGCCTGAGCGTATGCTATATTTAGCTGTGCCATTGGAAGATCGAATTGTGTTTGTAAAAACATCATGACTAATTACGATCGAGAACCAGTGCGGGTTTTGATGCACTTGAATGGCGGCTACACCAAAGTCACTTTTGAGCGGGTAGAAGGACAGGGTTTAGCGGATGGTGGCGTTGACTGGGATATTCCAACTCAAAAGATTCCTTTCCATCTCAGAAACATTGGTTCTCGCTTCTTCGTTATCCAAAAGGCAGTCAGCTTGGAGAAAGACACGATAGAAGATATTCGTGAGATCCTTTTACAAATCAAAATCGAAGAGATGTAAGGAGTAAGACCCGCTCCGAAAATTGGTAAGTGATTTTTTTACCACAGATATCCACAGATGTAGGCGATAGCCTTCCCGAAGGGTACACAGATAAACACGGATGTGGATCTAGATTTATCGTAAGGTATGCTGGGTATAATTGGATTTTTCGGATAGGTTCTGAGTGATTGAAGGCTTAAGGTTTTCTCAGTCGATCGCAAAATTCTTGATGTTCCCCACTCGCCAATCCTTTCTGCAATTCGGAGAGAACGGTTGCTAAATCGCCGTTGAGTAATGCGGAAACTGCTAACCACAAACCTGGAAATATTTGAGAGCGAATTATCCCCGTTTCATCTGGTGTAAACGGAATATACACGCCTTCTTGCAAGCTGAACCAATCCAAGCGATTTTCGTATCTTTGCCACACTAAATATTCTTGCACCTCGTTGCGACGATAAGCTCTGAGTTTATCGTTGAGATCGTAAGCAGCTGTGCTGGCGGCAATTTCCACAATTAACTCCGGTGCGCCTTCCACGTAATCGTCTTCGGTGATGCGAGATTTCCCGCCTGCTTCCGGTTCCAAACGCAGAAGTGCGTCTGGTTGCGGTTCGTTATCTAAATCTAACCGAACGGTAGGATTATCCCCCAAACGAACGCCAGGAGTAGCAGCACGGTAAACTCCCAACCAAGTGATAATAGAACTGTGAGGTTCGGCATGATTGGTAAAGCGCAGAGGTGAAGCCACGTAAACAACTCCTTCGATCAGTTCTGCTTTTTTGATGCGAGGTGCAGCATCGTAGCGTCGTTCAAATTCCTGGCGGGTAAGGCGATCGCCACTTTCCAAAGGAGGTACTTTGATCGATGGTGTCACAGACATACAAGTTTCCTCAATCTTTGCATTCATTCTGGCACGAGACAGTTAGAACCTATCTGTGTTCATCTGTGTTCATCTGTGGATATCTGTGGTTTCCTCTCAAACCGACTTTTCATTCCGGTTAAGTTGAGCGAAACCCAACATTGTCATAACTCCCATTTTTGTTGGGTTTCGTACAAGATTTGAGAAACCGGGTTTCTTAAGGAAAAATCTTGGCTCTTGATTTGAAGAAGCAAGAAACCCGGTTTCTAACCCTGGTGCAAGTCTGGGGTTTCGTACCTCAACCCAACCTACTTAGGATTCGGATTTTTCCGCTCTGGCTGCAAACCGATTTGATGAACTTTCAAAAGCACGCATTGCCAATTCTTGCGCTTGTCGCAATGTGGCTTGCAGTTGCGTGGAAATTTCGGTAATTTGTTCTGTTTGTCGCTGAATCTTGGCTTCTAATGACTGAATTTGTAACTCGTAACCTTGCTTTGTCGCTTCCCACTCTTTGTCTAATAAATCCGCCTTAACTTTCGCTTCTCGATCGGCTTCTCGAATGCCTTCTTCCCGCGATTTCTTAATAGCTTCGTCCAGTTCGCCGGGGAATGCCGCAGCTTTGCGTTGATACTCTTCCAATAATTTTTGATTTGTTGCCAAAGTACGCTCCCGTTCGGCCCAATTTTTCTCTTTCGCTTGCGTTGTTTCTTGGATTTCCCGTTCGAGTAGGCGCTTGGTTTCTTCATATTTATCCCTGGCAATTTTACGATCGCGTTCTGTGTCGTAGCCGTAATCTTCCTCTTGCTTGGTGCGATCGCGTTGCAGCAGTTCGTTTCCTTCGTTGAGATTGGCGTCAAATTCTTCCTGTTCCCGCTGCCAAATTTTGCGGCTTTCGACGATTTCCTTTTCCAAGCTTTCCCGATCGTTCGCGGCGCGTTGTTCCAGCGATCGCAAAGTTTCCTGATGTTCCTGTGTCAACAGGTAAAGTGCATCCGCAACTACGCGAGTTTGCTGGAGTTCTTGCAAGTTTTGGGTGGCAATTGCGATCGCACGTTTGAGTTCGTCCAACTTGGCGGTTTCTGTTGTTAACCGCGTGGAAAGTCCGGTAATAGTATTGCCGAATTCCAATTGCAGATCCGCCAGTCCTCGCACAATACTATCTGCTGTGTACTGCGAAACCGTTTCTAGAACTGTGCGGTTTTTCTCTTTTTCGGCTTCTTCTTCTTTTGTAGCGACTCGCGAGGCAACATTTCGCCGTTGCGTTAAAATTTGCTCGAATGCTTCTTGAATCTTCGCTTTACTATCTTTGGCTGCAATTTGATTCATATGCAATTCCTTGTTCAAAACTGCAAAACATCCCTTGTTCGCGGTTCATTGCAATGCACAATGAACAGTGAACGACTTTGTAAACATAACCGTTGCAAATCATCGATCGATGTTTGAGGTTATGCTTTTTCCTGCTAGAGTAGTAGTGAGATGCAAACTGTGGTTTGCGTTTCTTGTTTACTACTCTAACACCATTTTTCTGGATATGCAAGATGTAAAGACAAAAATTGTAAACTTTAGTTGTCAAAGCCTGACCCCAGACTGCTTATGGATGAATTTGCTTTAAAAGTGCGCGATCGCCGCCGCCAAGAAGGACTGAGCCAGCAAGAACTCGCCGATAAAGTCGGGATTTCCCGCAACTACCTGTCCCAAATCGAACGGGGACAAGCCACAAACCTCTCCTGGCAACTGATGGAGCGGCTTACCTCGGTTTTGGGATTAAAAAGCGATCCGGCGGAAAAACCTGTAGAAAGCGGAGATATTCCCGTTAGTTTGGCTGAATTTGCCAAAAAAGCGGAATTACCGCCCGATGACGTTATCATGCTGGCTCGTTTAAAATACCGAGGTCAGCAACCCACGACTCCTGAGAAATGGGAACTGCTGTATAACGTCATCAAAATGACCGTTGGAAAATAAATAGTGCGTGAGGTTCCACCAGCCGCTCAACCCTACCGCCATCCGGGAGAGGCGTTTTTAGCTCGCTACGGCGCAGTCCGCAGCGAGGAGGATGTGTGGCGCTATGTGGAGTTCCTGCGATCGGAATCCGGGTTGAGCGATGCGCCTCCGATAGACTTGGAATGTATCTACCGACACTTTGGCATTCCCACACCTCTGCGTGCGCCTTTGGACGAACAGCAAGGCATCTTAGTTGATAGCCGCACGGGTATCATTTTAATCAAGGAAAATGACCCGATCGTGCGGCAGCGCTTCACGGAGGGACACGAGCTGATGGAACTGCTGTTCGACGCGCAGGAACAGGGCAGGTTTTGCCCGAATTGGAGTGGCGATCGCAAAGAGCGATTGTGCGATCGCGGCGCAGCAGATTTACTGATGCCAGAGTCGTCTTTTTTACCACGGATGAAAGATTTGGGGATATCCTTGGCAAGTGGGCGATCGCTAGCCAAACTCTACCAAACATCCCTCCTCGCAACCTTAGTGCGAATGATGCAGCAGGGGTCAGGCAATTATGCCTTAGTCATGTGGCATTGCGCCCTCAAACCAAAAGAAGTGAAAGGACTTTCCGGACTTTCCTCATTATTACCCCAACCGCAAAAAAAGCTGCGCGTCTGGTGGCGAACGCAAACAAAAGATTGGCATGGCGGTTTTATTCCCAAAGATAAATCTATTCCCCACAACTCATTAATTTCCTACGCTTATGTTAGCGGACAACCCTACAACGGCATGGAAATGATTCATTTAGGTTGGGGTTTTATTAATTGCTTTGTAGAAGCGATGCCTATTCAAATTGGAGATAAATATTGTGTATTATCTCTGTTGCGTTTGACTGAAATTTAGTGGCTGCTATAATTATCCGTTGATAAGCGGTCAATTCTCTGGTTCGTGAGACGGACTTGACAAAAGTGGCGACACCTGCACGTTCTTTGGTACTTGCGGTGGGTATCCTGTTGACGACGTTGGGTGTCTGTGCTTTGATAGGATGGATGGGTTTGCTTCGATCGCAAGGAGAATTTGGGCTTCCCAAGGCAGTTAAGGTAACTCAAGGGCAGGTAGAGGCTTTGCGGTGGGCGACTAGAGATCTTGGGGAAGTTCGATCGAAATTTGATGAAGTGGAATTCGGATAGTCTTACCGATCTAGAATGTAAAAAGGGTGTTTGAGGTTTGGGGGTTTACTTGAAACTTGTCTGTTAGCATTCAAAGTTAAGTTGCCTTCAAGGTTATCTGTGGGCTTGTACTTAAGAAGTAATGTGGTAACTCGCTATCTTGTAGTTCGTATTCAAATACGCTAGACTACCCCGTTGGATCGGATATCCTAACAAGAGGGAGTGAATGGCTAGAAGCATCTCTACAGTCGATTTGTTTTGTGGTGCTGGAGGACTAACGCATGGATTTGAGCAAGCAGGTCTTCCAGTCAAAGCTGGATATGATATCGATCCCGCGTGTAAGTTTCCCTACGAACACAATAACAAAGCAAAATTCATATTGCAAGATGTGGAAAATGTCAGCGGTTTTGATTTAGCAGAACATTTTTCTGGAAGCAGTATTAAAGTATTAGCAGGATGCGCCCCTTGTCAGCCATTTTCAAGTTATTCAAGACGTTATAACGATCGACAGTCGAAGTGGAAGCTATTGCAAGATTTTGCTCGTCTAATTGAAGAATGCGAACCTGATATTATTTCAATGGAAAATGTTCTTCAATTAAAACACCATTCAGTTTTTGATGAATTTATCGCCCAATTGAAAAAGTTAAACTATTACTTTGAGCCTTATGAAGTTAACTGTCTAGATTATGGAATTCCTCAATCTCGAAAGCGATTAGTCTTACTTGCTTCAAAGTTTAGCAAAATTAACTTAATTCCAGCGACACATAACGCAAATAATTACCAAACAGTACGACAAACTATTGGAAATCTAGAACCCATTTCTGCGGGGCAAGCTTCTGAAAGAGATTGGCTTCATAGATGTAGTAAACTTTCCGCTTTAAATCTGCGCCGTATTCGTGCTTCCAAACCTGGCGGAACTTGGCGAGATTGGCCTAAAGAATTAATTGCAGAATGCCACTTAAAAACAAGTGGTAAAACTTATCCAGCAGTATACGGTAGAATGGAATGGGATAAACCTAGTCCAACTATTACTACACAGTGTTTTGGTTTTGGTAATGGTCGGTTTGGTCATCCTGAACAAGATAGGGCTATTTCTCTCAGAGAAGCAGCTTTATTACAAACTTTTCCACCAGCATATCAGTTTGTACCCCCTGATGAACCAGTAGCGATCGATCTAGTAGGGCGATTAATTGGTAATGCTGTGCCTGTTAAACTAGGTCAAGTTATTGCTAAAAGTATACTAAATTATATTGAACAGTTTAGTTAAGGCGTGCCTAAAGTAGATGAATCTAAGTAGTCTTTATTTGATAAATATTGTTCAATATTTTGCAGTATTTGCCTTAAATATCTGACTGTCTTATTCTTAATTTCTAATAACTCATCTGCGGTTTTATCTCTTCCTACCTCTGCAAAAGATTTAAAACCATGTGCTAAATCATTTCTATTTGACTTAATTATCAGCAAATCTATTCCATCACCTGTTTTAGCATAGTCAGTCAGATGTGAAAATCCATACTCAGTTGCCGTCGTTCTTATTTTCCTACCATCAAGGTTCCCGGAGAAAAGATCTTCTTTATCAAATCCAGCAATAATAATGTCAATTGAAATAGCTGTTATGCTTAAAAATATTTTGTCAGGATCTCGCTTCTTTAAGTTTTTGAGTACAATTTTTTTAAGTTCAGGTCTAATTTGATCGTAAGAAACTCCTTGACTTTTTAGTTCATCAAATATTGCTTCTATCGCATTTCGCATAGTTGCTTCTACTAGATTATACAGCAACAGAAAACCGCTAGCTTTCAACGTCTTGATTAACTCAGAATCAATTTCTTTGGTTTTTGGAATTCCTCCCTTACCTTCCATAGTTAATTTAGTAGTTCCCTGCTCCAAACTCTTCAAAAACATAAAATATTTGCTCACTTCTCTAGAGCGTTCATTAAAGTCCTGAAATAATGCGCTAGTCATAATTTACCGAGAAGTTGATCGCGAACATATTCAATACGCTTAATTACTTTAGGTCTAGAGTTGCTTGCATCTGAAGTAGTATATTCCTTGAATTCTGGTGAGTCAAGCCACTTCATTGATTTCGGTACAATATCGTTCTTCTTTCTTAATGCAAGTGCAACACCTACAGAAATTGCCTCAAATCGAATGCGAGGTGTTTTTACATTACCTTTTGCTTTACTAAATCCATTGGGAAAGTATTTTTCAACAAAATTTAACATTTTGTGAAATTCAGAGCGCATACCATCTTTGTCAATTCTATCATGGTTATGTTCTTCTAGATATTCATTAAGAAATTCATCAACCCTTCTGTCAAAGTTTTTATAATTATTTAAATAGGCAAAAAAACGTAGCACAAATTCTTCAGGTTCGCGTTTGCGGGCAAGTGCTTCTGAAAATGGACATAGTTCCCGAAATTTACTATCTTTGCCGAGTTCTTCAAGAAGTTTGACAAAAGGCCCCGGAGATATGCCTCTCCGCTTCTCCATATCATTTAGTTGAACACTACCAGTATTGATGCGTTCAAACATATCTCGTCTTATTTCTTCATCAGCTTTCTCAGTCAGCACAATCATACGAATGGTGGCACGGTTGAAGCGTCTTTGTCTTGCCAGCGGCAAATCACTAAATTTGAAATTGTTAAGCTGCTTTAGCTTTTCCAATCCACACAGCTTTAGATCGTTGTTGAGAAATCTGTCTAAAGTACGAATACGCTGAGTTCCGTCAACAATTTCTAACCGAGCTAAATCCTCCTTATCATCTTTTTGTTTAGGTGGCAAATCAGCCACAAAAATATATGGTATCGGTAGCCCTAACAAAAGAGATTCAATAAACTTTGACTGCCGAGAATCTTCCCAAATCATATCTCGTTGATAGTCTGGTATATACAACTCATTGATATCTTCATCCAGCCCATCTCTATATTTCTTGACAAGCACTTCCACAGGATATTCTTTTGTGTCATAATCAACTACTTTTTGCTTTTCGCGAATTTCCGCTTCTGCTGCTTCTCTTTGCTCATCTGTAATCTCGGATTCCAGTGGTATTTTTGCGGCTTTTGGCATATCGATCTCCAGTTGTTACAGAATGGGTGTAATAGAAGTACAGAATGTTGACAACTAAGTTGGGATACCTACAATTTTAACCGCTACAGCGTCATACACACGCCCCTCACCCATCAATACCTCATCAGAAATGCGATCGCTTACCGTGCTGTAGGCGATCGATCGCCTCCCACACCTGTTTGAGTAATTGTGGCTTATCTAAAAGCACTTTGGCAAGAGCGGTTTCAGTACCGATCGCTATAGCTATTCAAAATAGAAGGCTTGACCGGGATAAATAGAGCGCACGATCGTTCATACTAAATGGTAGACACCTTCGAGCATAAGAGCGATCTATGTTGTCACAAGAATTGAAGGAGCAAGTCTTCAAACTACCACCCAGCGATCGCCTTGCACTGGTGAGCGCCATTATTGAGTCCCTCCAAGACACACCAATTTCTGAGTCCGATCGTTCTGGCGCAATTAGACGAATGCGAGGCTTGTTAAAAACAGACCAGCCAGCACCGACGGATGAAGAAGTGGCTGCGATGTTAGAACAGCGACGGTTGGAGAAGTTTCTTCAGTGAGACGCGATCTTACTCTACCTTCCCTGTAGTAATAAGTTAAAATTTTAATCAAAATTCACCTATTCAGGTTAAAGTTACGATAGGATTGGGCAATTTTATACTGATGACATTACAAGAAGTGCAAAAACAAGCACTGCAATTGCCAACTGGCGATCGCTGGCAGTTAGTCCAAATTCTTCTAGAGTCGCTAAAACGGGAAACATACCCCACATTGAAGCGACGAAATTTGTCTCGGCTTCGAGGAATTGCCAAAAATTTCGTAACATAATGGCGCAGCATAACAACGTGCTGGAGCGGACGGTCGGGAGATATCGGTTGTGATGTGAACGTGATTAATTAGACGATCGCTGACTGGAAATTTGCTATGAATGAATTGCGTGCTTTGATTTTTGATGTTGATGGGACTTTAGCAGATACGGAACGAGACGGACACCGCATTGCGTTCAATCGTGCTTTTGCGGAAGCTGGGTTAGATTGGGATTGGTCGGCTGAGCTTTATGGTGATTTGCTTTCTGTTGCTGGTGGCAAAGAACGGATTCGCTTTTATCTAGATAAATATCGTCCCGATGTTCCGTCACTTGAAGATAGCTTTATTGCGGAATTACACGCTACTAAAACAAAGCATTATCGAGAGTTATTAGCTTTAGGTGAAATTCCCTTGCGTCCGGGGGTGAAACGTTTGATTTCGGAAGCTCGCGCTGAGGGGATAAGATTGGCGATCGCAACCACCAGCGCCTTACCCAATGTTACGGCATTATTGGAAAATAATTTAGACCCGTCTTGGTTTGAAATTATTGCTGCCGGCGATATCGTCCCAGCCAAGAAACCAGCCCCAGATATCTATCATTATGTTCTCAAACAGATGAATTTACAGCCACATGATTGTCTGGTTTTGGAAGATTCTCTGCACGGAATGCAAGCTGCAATTGGGGCTGGTTTGCCGACTGTTGTTACTGTCAACGACTACACTAAAGAGCAAGATTTTTCTAAAGCTTTATTAGTGTTAAGTCATTTGGGAGAACCCGAATTAGCTTGCACTATCTTGGCTGGCGATGCTTTTGATGGCAGTTATCTGGATATAGAAATGTTGCATCGTTTGCACAAATCTATATCCAAAGTTTGACAAAACACTGACTTTTTTGGCTGGGGTGTAGCAAAAAGATGACAGACTATAATTATTCCTTTTCTCTTTTCGCTTCACCCTGTTAATCTTCATACTGCATCATATCATATCCCGTAGCATCGGTTGCATAAAAAATGCGTTTTTATCTGCGTTCATCTGCGTTTATCTGTCTTCATCTGTGGTAAAAATTTAACCCCTAATTCCCACAGATAGTCCTCAACATCATTCATGTACTACCAATGCTACCGAACACAATACCACACGCTGTTAAGGCTAGAGATCGTACCGATCGCACAGAGCTTGTAGCTTTTTCTTGAAGCGATCGCGCAAACTTTTCGGAGCCACAATTTCGCAGTCTTCCCAATATCGCGATACTTCTCGAATTAACCAGAACGGGTTAACCACTAGCCGTACAACTTGTCGCACATCTTCCAAGAATACATTTTCGATATCTCCTGGCTTAGGTTCGTAGGCATTTGCCAACCACCCTCGAAACTGTAAATACACTTTTATGCGATCGAACTCACCTCTCCATACACCTGGGATGGGTTGGATATCCTTGATGCGATCGAAACGAAGGCAACGATTGTGGGCAACTTCTGCTAGATCCGGGTTTTCCTGCAAAGCATCGGCGGTTTCTTCGCACCAAATCTGCAAATAAAAGCGTTTTTCGTAGAAAATCACTTCCGCATAGCGAACCGTGAACTCCAAATTCTGACCCTGTGAGTTGAGATACTTGAGGCGGAATGGCTGACGATTGGCGATCGCTTCGTCAACTCGATCGCGCCAAGCTTGGATTCGTTGAGTTTGCTGTTGCAGCAGCGCTTGACGCAGGGGCGCTTCCAGGTCGCCTTGGTCGAGTAAAAGTGTATTTACAATTTCAGATGACTCGATTTGACCTGCATCGACCAGCAGTTTAGCCGCTTGGCGCAAGGCTTTGACTTGCTTTTCACTCAGGGTGAAAGCTTCCCGTCCGACTTGCAATTCTTCCTGCGCGATCGCCGCCACCAACCCCGATGGGCTGGGACTTTTACCCCAAACGATACCGAAACGGCGTGCGATCTCTTCCAGCCGCTCTTTAGTTCCGGGCGGGACGGATAATGTAAGTGTTTCTTTCTTTCTTGCCATTTTATACTTGACAATTAGATTTTAATCTGCCAAGCTACTTATTATGCAACTAAATTTTAGCTCAAAACTCAAATTTTAGTTTTAGTTGCTGAATGGAGGATAATTGCAGCAATCCAGCAGAAGTATGCTAATACCAACAGAAAAAGCCAGAGTTCTGCTCTGGCTCGCAAACCCTTACAGGGATTATGTTCAGAGAAAAATAATCTCTAACCTCCATATCAAGCAAGTTTCAATCCCTGAAGTAGGGATTAGGGAAATCTGGAGGCTTGTTTACATTATATATCGCCATCCTCCATATCAGCAACACAACCAGATTTTCTGTTAACCTAGAACACAGCCGGAGATAAAAGGCTGCGTCCTTTGTTAAATGCCATCTACAAGGGTATCACGTAGCCATCACCTCCGGCAAACTTGTCATATTTATATGGAGGTGACAATGCACGACCCTGACGAAATTGCTCGAAAAATTGCTGAGTACCGAGAGCAGATAGAGCGGCTTGAGCAGTACATCAGACAACTGCTGTATTTAGATGTTCTCAATTCTGAAGGCAACATCGTTAGTTACGCTGACTTGGAAGCTTAATTTATAGGGTATTCCAAGCAGAGGAGGTAGTTGTATTCAAACTACCTCCGACTGCTGAGTTTTTTGGAAAGTTAAATTATGAATATTTCCGCAAATCAAGCCAGAATTTTGATTAGCACTATAGCTGCTGGCGCTTTACCTGCTGAAACAGCAAAAGAGATTCTGGCGGAACTTGTCAAACATCCTGAGAGTAATGCAATCACCATTGCAAAAACATTCGGTTGTCCAAAAATCATTAGAAATTTAACAATTGCTACCAAAGATAAGCTAGCAGCCAACTCGTCAGGCAATCTTGAGGAAAAAAACAATCAAATCATTTATCAAGGTCAAATTATTGGTAGAACACAAATTTTGTATAAATCTCCTTTACCAGGAGAGCTTCAGGCTAAATTAGCTATTGAAACTGCGATCGATCGCTTTCTAGAGTATCTGCAAAAACTACTTTATATTGTTGTTTTGGATGAGAGCGATCGCCATGTTAGAGTCTTCATCCCTGTCACAAAAGAACCAGCGAACTTTAGCAAACTTTGGAAACAGTTTCTAGAAGAAGTTGCTTTCTCTGCTTATGGAAACACAATACACAAGTTACCAGGATTAGTTCAGACTTTTATTGTGATGCTTAATGCAGTCACCTTATCTGGACGAGGGTTTAGTACGCTGGATGTTCCAATTTTGACCCAAGAACAAGCGAATGTTCTCGCCGCTTGGTATTACGCTGTGATTCGAGATGTGCGAAAGCGACAGGAAAAGCGTCAGCAGGATATTGAGGCATTAAAGCGGCAACTGGAGAATCCTGAATTAACTGATAAAGACCGAAAATCAAAAGCCAAAGAGTTGCAAGATAAGGAGGCGATGCAGGAGAAAGAGGCGAAGAAATATACAGAGTATTTCCAAAAAGCTTTTACTAAATCGTTAGAAGAACAAAATGCTGCATGGCAAGAACTTAGTGTAATTCAAGAGGAACTTGCAAATTCAGGACTGGCTAAAACCGAACAACGAAAATTGCAGAAGCAACAGGATAAATTAAGTTCAAAGCTGGTATTTTTACAAGAATTTATCCAACAGAAACTCAAACTGATTCAGGAAGCAGAGGGCGATCCTTTTAAGTTTGTTCAGTTGGATGAAAAGCAAAATCCAGATATATTCAAACAGATTGTAGCGATCGCTAAAAACTTTGACAAACGAGCAACCGATCAAATTAACTCGACTCGTGGCGATATTTTTACGCAATGCGTAACAGAAATGTATCGGCTTCTGGAATTAAAGCCAACGCAGTTTGAACCGACACCAGAACCACTTTTGACAGAAAAATTTGTCATGCCGGAAATGCGATCGCCGGGAGATGACAGCAAAGAATTTTGCTATTCCTGCGGTGTTGCACTCGACCCAAAAACGGCACGATGGCAAGTTCTCCGATTCATGTTTGAACGTCCTTCTCAGCGTCGTCAATCATCTTCTGGAGAAGGTAGACCTCACATTTGTTCTTCCTGTTCAGCATTAGCATTTGCGTCACCATTAAAGGTTACGGAAGAGAGCATTATCATCCAACTCGATTCAGCTAATAAAGATGCTTCCGAGTTAAAAATAAAAGACTACATCAGAATGCTCGCTAGTAAGGAAATACATCTAAGTGCAGGTAAATATTTAATATTAGCGTCAGACCGTACAAGTGGAGGTGAATTAGCGTCTCAGAAGTTGGGGAAAATTCAATATGCAATAGCTAAAGTCGCATCGATTTTCCCACTTGAAGTTTTAACTGATTTTAATTTTTATCTAGTGATTCAAGGTACTCAACCTATTACATTAGCAAGTCGGCATTTAATTTTTGTTAAGGGTTTGATGGATTGCTATAAACAGTCAACTGTGATTTCTGGTAAAGATATCAACATCACCCTTGGTGATGCTGTGCGCTATATGCAGCAAGATTTACCGTTTCTAGCAGATTATACTCTAGCGAAAAGTTCTAACTTTTGCACTGATTTACATTTAGAAAAAGTACGTGAAATGTACTGGAAAAAGATACATAAAGATGTAGAATTGAAAGGAGATTCTATGGATTCAGACAATCAATTACCGAAACGAGCCAGATTATACCGGGATGTAGCGGCTCTCACAGGATTGACCTATGCTTTTGCTCAGTCCTTGGAAAGTACGGCTAAAGGCTTGATGAAAGCTGAAGATGCGGAACGGGAAGTTAGCAAACTGATTGAAAAGGTTGATGACGCGATCTCATTTAGTTATTATGCCACTCTTGGCGATCAGAAGAAAACAAGCGTTCAAGCAAGGTTGTATCACTATCCTGATTGCGATTTTATTTACAGCCAAACGAGAGAACTACTTAATCAATTAGCTATTCCTGACCGAGAAAAAAAAGATGATCAAGGGAAACTTTATCTGCAACTTTATGCAGATGATGTGACACGGGCTTATCAACACTTTGCGACTTCCAAAGATTATGCCCAAGAAAAAGATTGGAAAGAATTGACATACAATCTCAAACTTTCTCTATATACTCGATTCCCTGAATTAGTTCGCAAATTGAAATCTACAAGTGAGAAGAATTAACTATGGCTACTGGACTTCCTGAAGACAACCAAAACCCTCGTTTGCATTTTGATATCTACGCAATTTTAGAAGGTTCTCAAGAGCTTTATCTGGGGCATGAAGTACAAGTCAATGTCAACCTAGTAGAGACAGTAAAACTTTCCACAAAAGATGGGCGATCGATCGAAAAATGCTATATCTCTCCAACAAAACGCCGAGGAGTTGAGCGACGATGTTTGATCTGGGCACCTGTTAAGAGTGGTGTGTTATTAGGAGATAAGCAAAAGTGTGGAATTCCTGAAACTTGCGCTCTTCCAAATTGCCCTATTTGTGCGCCTTATGGAGGCTTAATAGCAGGTAAAAAAACTTTGATTGGTCGAGTAACGCATGGTGGAGGTGTTGCTGTTCAAGATATCTATCCTGTAGACAAACAACGAGCAATGCACCCAGCACGATTAGTGAATCAAAAGGAAGAAACTCCTGTTCCATTTAAGCGGCAATATAACCAACCTGGAATTCTCTATCCTGTGTCTAATCATGCGCTGAGTGTTACTGATTTAGAATTTGCGTCAGTTGCCTATGCGTTTTTAGATGCACTGCCTCGCATTGGTTCTGGTAATCCGAAAGGAATTGCGATCGCAGAAGATGACAACCAAATGCCTTTGTTAGTAGTCGATCGCTACTTATCTCCCAGAGGTAAACGCCCAATTATTTCTCCTTCAATTACAGATCCTCAAGAGGCGATCGGACGCTTCAAAAAACTTGCTGAAATTCCAGAACATAACACAGATTACATTCAGCTTCCTAACTTTGAACGCTGGATTGGTGATGCAGCTTTGACAGAATTGCAGAACCGTTCTAGCGACTTCGTAGAAAAGGTTTTACAGGCAGATTAAGCTATGTACTGTCTAGAATTCAAAATTCAGCCTACGGCAGCAATGACTTTTCGCATTCTGCCAGGGTCAATCCTCAACATTGCAACCTATCCGTTTGTTCCACCTACAACACTCTCCGGCTTCTTGCGACGACTAGGGATGATGAGCGTTGAGTTAGAAATTCCTGAAACTCGCGTCAATACTGACAATCCGCCTATTTATGCGTTACCACCTCGTTACGTTGCTCTAGGTGCGTATCCGACATCAAACTCATGGAGAGGAGTACATCGCACTTATCGTAAGGGAATGCGTGAGTTTAACCACGACTCTTTTTCCCGGTTGTATTTAGATGAGGATAAGGCAAACTTTCAACTTCATACCTGGGAGTATTTCATTGCAGAAGAGTTAGTTGGCTATGTAGTCGCGGAGTCTCCTGAAGGGCTAGAACACTTTCGGGAATTGGAGACTTATGGATGCAAGCTGGGGAAAGAGGGATTTGCGATCGTTACAGAAGTTTTAGAACTAATTGAGCTAGAACAAGAAACCAAAACAGCTTATCCATCAACGATTCTGCCAATGGAAGCATTGCTCCAAAACGGTCAATTTATGGGTGGTTGCGACATTTACAATCTTTATCGCTACCAATGGTCACCTAACAGTCAAACTCACTCCGATCGAGAAGGCTTTCTAGACAAGCAGCCTACAGAGGTAGATGGATTTGTACCCTTTGTTGCTGCCTATTTCTCAACACAAATGAATCATCCTCCTGAATTGGATTACTACACCAATGGGGAAATTAATATTCCGGTATCCCTCGTTAAATTACTGAGAGGTGAAGTTTATGTCTGAGGCAAAACGTAAGCGTCCGTTTATTTTCGGTCGCGTCTTCTTTCCTGGAAAATCCGATCCTGTTCCGTCTGTTGTTCGGTTACAACCGCTTGGCGATCATGTTGGTAATGTCAAACGTTTAGTCAAGCACTGGAAAGATTTTCCCCAGATTGAAGGCTCGTGCGATCGCGTGGTCAAAGCTGCTGAATTACACGACATGGCAAAGCCTCAGCGCTTTTCCATTACAACTGAGCCTGACCCAAAAAAGGAGCCAAATGGCAAATTTAAAAAATACAGCTACTCTTTTCGAGGGCATCCCTACATCGTTGAAAGTCCAAACCTATGGGCTCAAACTCTTGCTAGAGGACATCATGATTTCTCAGTTCAGAAAATTAGCGAAGATACATACAAACTTAAAAAAGAAAGCCCAGAATATGCCAATTTTCTGAGCCAAGACCCTTTAGCTTATGCTTATGAGCTTTATATTTTGGAAATGTGCGACCAAATTGAGGCAGAGTTAGCTTGTCGTGTTATTGGCGACGATGAGCAAGCGGAATCTCGCACGTTTATGGACTACACCATTTCCACTACACAGGATGAGCAAACGTATTTGCTAGATCCCTGGCCGTTTCAAGACCAAGAAATCAAATTGTCTTTTAAATATTGGTCTAAATATCTTTCTGAAGAGGAGCAAAAGCAGTTAAAAACTCTGCGCGATCGCAATGAAGATAACAAACTTGGGAATACCCTCGATCGCATTGTTAAAACCTGGTGGGAAGCTCAGACAACAAATCCTCAAACAGAGAATCGGCACATTATCTTAAAGCCAGTGTCGCAAAAATACCTGGAACCCCAAAATCATCAAGCTATTTACCAGAAACTTGCAGGATTTAAACCAAATCCAATGCAAGAAAAAATGTATGACGCAATTATCTCAACTAACGATCCTGTAATTCTGCTTAAAGGCCCAACTGGTACAGGCAAAACAGAATCAGTTTTATTTCCAGCTTTGGTTAAAGGATATAGACTGATTTTACCTTTACCTGCGAAAAGCCTCCTAGAAGACCAAAAGGAACGGATCGAAAAATATTTGCTCGATTTTTCAAATCCAGATATCTTTCCAGAGAACAAGGATCGAGAAATATCAATGGTTGTAGATACAGGCTCCCAAATGTATAGGTGGGTTTACAAAAATGGTAAGGACATTACTGCAACGCTCAATATCAATCTTCGTCGCCATCTTTATAAAGGAGACGTTATCTTAACTACGATTGACAAATTCCTGTATCGATACTTTTCATTTGGAGATAAGCAAAAATCTTTTATTTTTCCATTCCGAATCAATCAACCTAAAACTCTGATTTGCTTTGATGAATCTCATAGCTACGATGAAATCTCGTTCACAAACTTTCAGAGTCTAGTACAGGCGCTTTATGAAGCTGGACGATCGCTTGTCCTGATGACGGCAACTATGCCCAACGACCTCATTAAGCGTTTTGACTTTCTCAAAGAGAACGTAATTGACTTTATTGATGACGATGAGAATAGAGAAGAACTCGAAAAATTTCAGCAGCAAACACTCAATCGCCCTTACCTGAATCAAAGAAGTTTTGAGTGGCACAATACAATCCAGTGCTATCAAACAAATTCCGAAGGTCAGCGAGACTCTACTGAATTTCAAAATCAAGTTACAAAAATGATTTTGGCGCAATGGGAGTTAAGAGGAGAAGCAACAAGAATACTCGCTGTTGTGGAAACTGTCAAAGATGCCGCAGCAATTTATCAACAGCTAAAATCGACACTTAATTGTGATACCAGTTCTGAGAACCGATGGCTATTTTTCTATCACGGTCGCATTGCCGATAAACTTAGACCAGAACTCTACAAACAGATTAAACACCGAGATGAGAAGGAAAATTCCTATATTCTGGTGACAACCAGTGCGATCGAAGTTGGTTGCGATCTCAATGCTGAGGTTTTAATTTCGCAAATTTGTCCACCTGAAAATCTAATTCAAAGGGCGGGGCGTTGTAATCGCAGAGGTAATATATCAGATGCTAAAGTAATTTTAGTGGGCGATCGCATTCCTAAAGTGGGGGAAAAAGATTGCAGTTTAACTGAGGCTGGATGGCAGAAGTATCAGGAAACCTTAAAATCACTTCAATCATCGAAAAAGTTTGATGCTCGAACAATTGGTGAGTGTCTTTCTCACCCTTACCATGTTGATGACTACCGAGTTATCGAATTGTTCTCAATGCTGCAAGATTACGTTTATAATGCTGATCTCACCTGTCAACCTGCTCATGAGAAAGGTTTAGTAATTACACGAAGTTGGACACCCTCAGCAACACTCATTTTCGATGATGGTAATCATGGTGATTGGCAAAAAAACCTTGCTAATCTTCCTCAAGTTACAGTTCCAATTGACCGACTTAGCATCAAAGAAGTTGATAAAATTCCCATCAATAAGTATGCCAATGTAGATGCTTATGAACGCTACTATGACCAAGAAAAAACCCATTATAGCTTTAGACCTCTTCGAGGAGGTTATGCCTATTCCAAAGATATTCTAATCAGAATTGGCAAGGTAAACGATGGTGCAAGACACGAACCTGAGCTATCTTCCTATGACTATAAAAAAGAGCTTGGTTTTATAGACTTACCAGGTGTCTTTAAAAGGTGGAAGTCAATCGGATTTGAGGAAAGATTGAGATACGAGCCGAAAGATGGTAAAGGTGCAACTCTTATATACACAAAGGCTTTAAGTACAGAGACAATATCAGGAGGACTGTAAAATGCCTCATAGCCTCGTCCTCAATCTTTTTCCTATGTCGCCGATTCCACCGGGATATCTGACGGGTAAGCATTTTCATGCGCTGTTTTTGACTTTGGTGAGTTCGGTGGATAGGGAGTTGGGAACTCTGCTGCACGATGCGAAAACTGACAAAGCTTTTGCTCTGAGTCCTCTTCAGGTTAGCAATTATTCCCATCGCGATCGCATCCTGCAATGGGAACACAGACAAGCTATTGCGGCGGGTACTCCTTGCTGGTGGCGGATTTCGCTGTTGGATGATTCTCTGTTCGGACATCTCACTTCTCTTTGGCTGAATTTGAATCCCCAGCATCCTTGGCATTTGGGCCCAGCCGATCTCCAAATTACCAGTATTTTGGGTACGTCTCAATCTAATCAACCTTGGGCGAATTTTTCTAGCTATTCTCAACTTTACGATCGAGCTTCTGATTCGGAACGCCAAATAGAATTTACTTTTTGTACTCCGACTGCTTTTCGTCAGAGTAATTTCGATAATGCTTTACCGACTCGCGAAAGTGTTTTTGGTAGTTTGTTGCGGCGCTGGAATCAGTACAGCGGTATGCCATTTTCGGAAAATGTAAGCGAGTTTATTTATCCGAGTTTTTTCAATATTCGGACGGAGATTGTTACCGATGCTAGGAGTAAGTTTATCGGTTGTGTGGGGGCAATAACCTTTCGGATTTTGGGTGAGGTTGAACCGACTATTATCAAGCAAATTAATGCTTTGGCTGATTTTGCTCTTTACAGCGGTGTCGGACGCAAAACGCCGATGGGAATGGGTATGGTAATCCGACATTTTCCAAAACGTTCAAATCGTTGATATTTATGAATCAAATTGATTACGTTCCAATCGCGGCATTGAATCAGTATGCCTACTGTCCGCATCGCTGCTGGCGAATGTTTTGTGCGGGGGAGTTTACCGATAATCAGTATACCATAGAAGGTACGAGTTTGCACGAGCGCGTTCACACTCTCTCGCAAAATCTTCGCGATGAAACTTGGCAAGTTCGTGCGATTTGGCTGAAATCCGAACAATACAAATTGATTGGAAAATCAGATTTGATTGAATCGGAATCGGGCGAACTTTATCCGGTGGAATACAAGCGCGGACGCAAGGGTGAGTGGGATAATGATGAGTTGCAAGTAGCGGCGCAGGCGATGTGTTTGGAGGAGATGACTGGGAAAAATATCGCCTCTGGTTATGTTTATTACGCTCAATCTCACCAACGTCAATTCGTGGATATTTCTCCCCAGTTGCGGGAGGAGGTAATTGCAACTATTTCGGCTGTTACTATTTTACTAGAAACTGGCAACAGACCGCCTGCAATTTATTCGCAACGTTGTAAAGGTTGCAGTCTTTATTCTCAATGTTTGCCTGAAGTTGCTGTGAAGGTAACTCGCTATCAAGAAGTTAATTAAATTCTTAGGTACGTTGTTGCACTTTAGCGCCAAAGCCAATGGGAGGAAATCAAAATGGGAACTGTTTACATCACTGCTGATGATGCTTTTGTTGGCAAAACTGACGAACGTTTGTTGGTGAAGGCGAACAAAGATAAACTTTTGGATGTGCCTTTAATTAAAGTAGAAGGAATTGTAGTTTTGGGACGGGCAACGGTTTCGCCTGCGGTGGTAAATGAATTGTTGGAAAGGCACATTACTTTAAGTTTTTTGACGGAAACAGGACGTTATTTAGGACGGTTGGAACCCGAAATGACTAAAAATATCTTTGTGCGGAAAGCGCAATGGCAAGCGGCGGGGGAAACTGAAAAGGCGGTGCATTTGGTGAAGGGATTTGTGCGGGGTAAGTTGAAGAATTATCGGATGATGTTGTTGCGACAAGGGCGAAAGTATGCGGCACTCGATATTGATGGGGCAGTTAGTAGGATAGAGAATGCGATCGCACCCATCGACGAAACCAACAAAATCGATTCTTTGCGCGGATTGGAAGGTGCTGGTAGCGCTGGTTATTTCAGTGCTTTCAATCAATTGATTCGCAGTGAAGGGTTTAGCTTTAATGGCAGAAACCGCCGCCCTCCGACCGATCCAGTTAACGCACTGCTGAGTTTTGGTTATTCCCTATTGCGTCACGATATCCAAAGTGCGGTGAATGTGGTGGGTTTCGATCCTTATTTAGGATATCTGCATTGCCAACATTACGGTCGTCCGGGATTGGCGCTGGATTTGATGGAGGAGTTTCGACCTTTGGTGGTGGATGCTGTTGTTTTGAGTACAATTAATTTGCAGAAACTTGCACCAGCAGATTTTACCACGGAACCGCTCAGCAATGCGGTGCTGTTATCGAAGGAGGGACGGCGAGAGTTTCTGAAACTTTATGAGGAGAAAAAGCAATCGAAGTTCAAGCATCCGGTGTTGGGAAAGCAATGTACTTATCAGGAAGCGTTTGAGATTCAGGCGCGTTTGGTGGCGAAGTATTTGATGGACGAAATTGAAAAGTATCCTCCGTTGGTGTTGAAATAAGATGTTTGTGGTTGTGTCTTACGATATTCCAGAGGATAGTCGCCGGACAAAGGTGCATTCTATCCTCAAGTCTTACGGACAGTGGATGCAGTTTAGCGTGTTCGAGTGCGATTTGACCGAAACGCAATATGCTAAATTGCGATCGCGCCTAGCCAAAGTGATTAAACCTGAGTCCGACAGCATCCGCTTTTACTTCCTGTGCGGCTGCTGCCAAGGTAAGATCGAACGGATTGGGGGAGAAGCCGTGCGCGATAACTCGATTTTCTTCGCTTAGTTGCGACTACCAGTAGGTGTTTGGTGAGAGGGATGCTGCTTTCGAGGCGGTATCCCTCTTCTGGTAAGGGTTTCCAGCTTTTTGGAGGCAAAAGGGGTAGTCGCGAGCGCTGGAATGCTTGTGGAGAGAGGTTTTCGAGATTTTTTTTTCAGGGGTATTGCCAAACCCCCAGGCTGGAATGGTATATTTATATCTGTCAGTCGCAACCGTACCTTGAAAACTAAATACGATAAGGCTTCCGGGTGGATGCAGTGGAAATCAACATTAATCCCTTTCAGGGATTGAAACCAGTGCTGCCGAGTTTTGCAGCAGTGTGTTAAAAACGTGGAAATCAACATTAATCCCTTTCAGGGATTGAAACTTCAGTAATTGCCCCATGAGTTGAGTGGAGGGCGTGGAAATCAACATTAATCCCTTTCAGGGATTGAAACCAACGAATCGTTAGTGGATGACGCCGCAGGGGGGCGCACTTTGTGGAAATCAACATTAATCCCTTTCAGGGATTGAAACAATAGGCCAAGCTGCAACACGCTACTTGATTTGAGTGGAAATCAACATTAATCCCTTTCAGGGATTGAAACATAAAGCTAGATTCAGGGCTAGTCAGCCTTCTTCGTGGAAATCAACATTAATCCCTTTCAGGGATTGAAACCAAGCGAACCTGGGAGGGCAACCATGACACTCCCCAAGTGGAAATCAACATTAATCCCTTTCAGGGATTGAAACGGGAATTGGGTAGCAACAACCGAACCTGGAAAGTACTACATTGGTGGAAATCAACATTAATCCCTTTCAGGGATTGAAACAGCGGCATAATACCCCTGAGAACCTATATAAATATTAGTGGAAATCAACATTAATCCCTTTCAGGGATTGAAACAATATTGTCCCGTGGGGGACTTTTTTGAAGCTAGAGTGGAAATCAACATTAATCCCTTTCAGGGATTGAAACGTTTACGCTGAAACTTCCCCTAATTGCCAAGTCAGAGGTGGAAATCAACATTAATCCCTTTCAGGGATTGAAACCAAGGCTATCAAACTCACGGGTTACGAGCCCGTAGTCGTGGAAATCAACATTAATCCCTTTCAGGGATTGAAACTTGTAATGGTGACTGTGATGAAGAACTTCTAGAACGTGGAAATCAACATTAATCCCTTTCAGGGATTGAAACCATACCACCTACAAGCACCAAGCGCAAAGATTCGTCTAGTGGAAATCAACATTAATCCCTTTCAGGGATTGAAACATTGGAATATCGCAGGGTGGAGGTTCTCCTGCGGGTGGAAATCAACATTAATCCCTTTCAGGGATTGAAACCAGATATCTCATCGATGGTTGGTAAACTGAAATCTAGTGGAAATCAACATTAATCCCTTTCAGGGATTGAAACTCCGAAAACGATAGCGAGTATGCTCGACCCATCTTGGTGGAAATCAACATTAATCCCTTTCAGGGATTGAAACTTGGGTTTCAGGCGATGAAGATTTTGAGTTAGAAGTGGAAATCAACATTAATCCCTTTCAGGGATTGAAACTAGCTGCTTGCTGTTGAGAATCGAATCTGGCTTGGGTGGAAATCAACATTAATCCCTTTCAGGGATTGAAACCTTGCTTGAGGAGTATCTATTACCTGATAGATAGGAATGGGTGGAAATCAACATTAATCCCTTTCAGGGATTGAAACATATTCTGAGGAGGGAGATATTTTGTAAATATCAAGTGGAAATCAACATTAATCCCTTTCAGGGATTGAAACTTTAAATATATATTCAAAAGAATTAGTAGAATTTAGGTGGAAATCAACATTAATCCCTTTCAGGGATTGAAACCTTACGCTATTGCCCCGAAGCGCCTTGCTTAGTGCGTGGAAATCAACATTAATCCCTTTCAGGGATTGAAACAAAAACCTAATGTGGCTGCGATAGTCGCCTTGTTGCGTGGAAATCAACATTAATCCCTTTCAGGGATTGAAACAGCTGGAAGGTTCGCTTTACTCGGAAACCGCTAACGTGGAAATCAACATTAATCCCTTTCAGGGATTGAAACCCGAGAAATCGACGGGAATGGTAGACTCCATTAAAGTGGAAATCAACATTAATCCCTTTCAGGGATTGAAACCATATTTTAGCTTCCCCCGCTTTCAAGTGAAAAGGAAGTGGAAATCAACATTAATCCCTTTCAGGGATTGAAACCACCTTCTGGACGGCCAAACGCTTTACTATTACGAGTGGAAATCAACATTAATCCCTTTCAGGGATTGAAACGGCGCATACCTGACGTACATAGCGCAGTTCGAGAAGTGGAAATCAACATTAATCCCTTTCAGGGATTGAAACATATCCCTCATGCCCAGTACGCCATCCGAAATGCGGATGTGGAAATCAACATTAATCCCTTTCAGGGATTGAAACCATTAGTACTAGCACTTGCTGTAACTGCTGTGGTGGAAATCAACATTAATCCCTTTCAGGGATTGAAACTCTGAGTCGCAGGTTGAAAACCTTTGTCGCCTTAGTGTGGAAATCAACATTAATCCCTTTCAGGGATTGAAACCTGTGGCTTACTTTGAGCCTAAATTTCATGAGCCAAGTGGAAATCAACATTAATCCCTTTCAGGGATTGAAACAAACTTTACTAGAAATATGCTGAATGTTCCCCATAAGTGGAAATCAACATTAATCCCTTTCAGGGATTGAAACTCTACAAACACGCCCCGACTTGTGCCAGGGCGCTTTTTGTGGAAATCAACATTAATCCCTTTCAGGGATTGAAACTTACCAGAAATTTATAGAAGACAGAATCCTTTTGTTTGTGGAAATCAACATTAATCCCTTTCAGGGATTGAAACCCCTTCACAATTTTTAAATCGTACTTTTATTATAGGTGGAAATCAACATTAATCCCTTTCAGGGATTGAAACCAAGAGAGCGATCGCCTACGATTAGTTCTGCCAATGTGGAAATCAACATTAATCCCTTTCAGGGATTGAAACTCCACGGGGCAAAATTGGTATGGGCAGCAGAAGCGTGGAAATCAACATTAATCCCTTTCAGGGATTGAAACGAGGAGTTTGATGAGATAATTATCCGAATGGTTGAGTGGAAATCAACATTAATCCCTTTCAGGGATTGAAACTTCCGCAGGTCGCCGTTTTCTGTAGACTTCTTGAGTGGAAATCAACATTAATCCCTTTCAGGGATTGAAACCCCTATCCTCGCCCTTTAGTTTCTATTTCATCTATGTGGAAATCAACATTAATCCCTTTCAGGGATTGAAACTTTTTTTATGAAAAATTTAAGCTGAAAACCGCCTTTGGTGGAAATCAACATTAATCCCTTTCAGGGATTGAAACAAATCAACCTCGGTTGAATAACCCTAGAAATAAAAAGTGGAAATCAACATTAATCCCTTTCAGGGATTGAAACAAGAGAATCCACTTCAGTGTGCAATTTCAAAATTCTCGTGGAAATCAACATTAATCCCTTTCAGGGATTGAAACTCAGGTTCATCAACCCGAACCGCAGCCCGAACCCGAACCGCGTGGAAATCAACATTAATCCCTTTCAGGGATTGAAACATGCTGAGTTTTTGGACTTCAAGAGCAGCAGCGCAAGTGGAAATCAACATTAATCCCTTTCAGGGATTGAAACTAATAAATGTATATATAAAGAAAAAACTAACAAAAAACCCCTGGACAGGGCGTCAGGGGCTAGCGTTTTAACAGGCATCCACAATCAGAAATACAAGAGCGCAGCGAACTAAGCAAGAAGGTTTTGACCCCATTGGCGCTTGACCCCCTACCCGACAGGAGGGTAAGGGAATCGAAAAGCACGAATCGCGAGACAATCGATCGCACTGCTTAATTGCCCTCACCGAGAGGATAAGCAGATGCCTGACAAGATGAAGAAGACGGCGTGACATCTGTTAAATTGGCACTGAGAACGACTTTACCATCTGGTGCGATCGACCAACCAGTAGCTTCTACCAACTCAGTACTCGGTGTTGCCTGTTGGGTAGTGGGTGAAGAATTTTTGCGACGACCTCCTATCCCTGACATGATAGATCGATCGCGCAAATCCACCCAAACCGCCTCATCGGTAAGCGCATCAGTCGGACTGGGTGGCAAACCACCTCTACCCGTAACATAGAAAGTACTCGCCAGTGAAGAACGGGAACAAGGTTGATTTGCAAATAATTTCACCACATCAGCAAACTGAGCTCGTCGCGCTCGAAACAGCGAACTGATATTGAGTGGCCCAGGAGCCTTACCATTAAATTGCTCCCCCGGCGGTGGCGGCGGTGGCCCCAACAATGGTAGAGAAAACGAAAGGGGCGATACCGTCCCCACTGACAGCGGCAAAGTAAAATTAGAGTTAGCCCCAATATCTGTTCCCTCTAATTGCAAGCCACCCGGTATGTTAACAGTCAACAAAGGAGCAGTTTGAGAATTGCTAGCGCTAAAGTTCGTGCCATCGGCAAAGTTTACCTCTTTATTCGTAGTCAGCACAAAAGAACCGCCCACATTTAGCTGCGCGTTAGGGCCAAAAATCACCCCATTGGGATTGTGCAGAAATAAGTGAGCTGTGCCGTTGACTTGAATCAACCCATCAATATTAGAAGCCGAACTACCCGTCACGCGAGCGAAAATGTTTTGAATATCGACAGCATTGTTAAAAACAACCGTGCCGCCAGTCGGGACAGAAAACTCCTGAAAACTGTGAACCAGGCTGCCGCCGTTTCGCGTTCCTCCTACGATAGTACTGGTATTGCCCTGTTGCGTAACGATCGAATTACTTTGTCCAGCAGCATCTGGGACGATTTGTGCCGTCGCCGTTGTAGCAGCCAACAGACAGGCTGAGGCACTTCCTAACGCAGACCAGAATCGCAAAGAACAACTTTTCATGGCGGCGAATTCACTAGAGGCGAGGGGAGTGGGGGAGTGGGAGAGTGGGGGATTGAGACAATAGAGATCTCCAACATATAAACTAAACTGCGATCGCCAATGGTAAAATAGAGTTTTACCTTCCCCAAAATGAGTCAACTGAGAGAGTACATAGAGAAGCATCCATCA